>CBDUAP010000166.1:0-6618 GCA_965365165.1 uncultured Flavobacteriaceae bacterium | reverse complement strand
AGGGTTCAGACAAGGATCAATGATCACGATGGTGTTTTTGAGCCATGTTTTCGTGTTCTTGTTTTCAGGATTGATCAATTCATACAACATTTTCATGGCAACCTCCGTACTGACGGATTCATTGCCGTGCACATTATAACTCAGCCAAACCACGGCAACATCTTGCTTTTGTTCATTCCCTTCTATCATCTTTGCTGCCCGAAGCTGATTCTTTCTGATCTCCTCCAATCGCGTGAAATTCTCAGGAGAAGCAATTATGGCAACCTGCAATGGCCTTTTCTCGTAGGTACTGCCATATTTTATAAGTTTTACATTATCATTATTATCGGCAACGTGCTTAAAATAATCAGTTACCTGATGGTGCATTGAAAATCGCTCTCCCAGTTCAAACCCTAAGAATTCGGAGGGAGATTTGGTTTGCGACCAAAGTAATTGACATATAATGACAAGAACACAACTAAGTTTAAAGGAATTTCTCATATAAAGGGCGATCGTTGGCCAAATATATAAAAATCCCATCAAGAACGAATAAAAATCAACTTTTGTTGCACGGTGCAATACATGGCCTAAAATCAATATTCAAAATTCCTTTTAACTAATTAATTCTTTTATATTTATTCCTTGAATAATAAAATTTGATATGCTCAGAATTCTTTTTCTTTTGGTTTTGTTGCTGCCGAATTTGACCCGGGCCCAGTTGGAAGAAGAATTGAGCTCTGACGGGTATTTTGTTAAGATGAATAAAACCCTGAACCTGAGGTTGGATCTTGACAATGATGTAAGAACATTTGAATTGGAATCTTCTGAATTTGAAGGAATTGACAAAAACTATTCTATTGAACCCAATAACCGGTTAAGAATGGCTGTTGCCTTTAATTACAGGTTCTTTTCGCTTAGGGTTGGATTTTCTCCTCAGTTTCTTGCGGGAAAAGATGATGATCTCAAAGGCAAAACAAAAATTTTCAGACTGTCTTTAAACCTATTTTTAAAAGACTGGATGCAGCACTTTGATTTTAACCAGGTCAAGGGATATTATGTCAGGGGACTGGACGGACCCATTTCCGGATTGCCACAGGACGGACCGCCCTATATCATACTTCCTGACTTAAAATCTCTGTCGATCACGGGAACTACCTACTACCGGTTTAATGAAGCATACTCCTTCAAGGCTGTGATCAATCAAAATGAGATCCAGACGAAAAGCGCAGGAAGTTTTATTCCGAGCCTGTACTACGGGTATTTCGAGATTTCAAATAAAGCAACTTTTCAGGATACTAAAAGCTTTTTTACTGTATTGAATGCAGGTTACTACCATACATTTGTTCTCAATAAAAACTGGTATTCAAACCTGGGGTTATCTCCGGGCCTGGGTATCGAATTCAATAAACTGGTTACCCGTATTGACGCCAACAATAATTATACCTCGAGGCAAAACAGCATGGTGGTTAACATTAATACGGAAATCGGAATTGGCTACAATTCAAGAAGGTTTTACGGAGGCACCAGACTTATGGGAAGCGCGACCCACAGGGAAGACACTTCCATTATACAATTCGATAACGTTAGGGGCTACTTTAAAATTTTCGTGGGCTATCGGTTTAATGCTCCCGCCTCCTTCGAAAAAGGCATGGATTGGATCGAAGAAAAAAACCCTTTTAATAAGAAATAATACCAATGCTTTTTCTGTGTTAAAGAGAATGGAAAAGCTTAAATTTGATCTATATAAATTAAAAATTAAACTGATGAAATTCTTAAAATTCCTGTTGTTATTTATTGTAATCCAATTGTCTGCCCAACAAGGTGGTATGTGGATTCCCTCTTTACTTGAGGGAATGAATGAAACTGAAATGCAAAGCCTTGGAAGTCATTTGTCTGCAAAAGATATTTATGATGTCAACCATTCGAGCCTTAAGGATGCAATTGTACATTTCAATGGCGGATGTACTTCTGAAATTATTTCTGATAAGGGTCTTTTGCTTACCAACCACCATTGTGGCTATGGGGCTATTCAGTCGCATTCTTCACTTGAACACGATTATTTAAAGGATGGGTTTTGGGCCGAAAAACTAAGCCTCGAACTTCCTAACAAAGGCATGGTAGCAACACTGATCGTGAGAATAGAAGACATTACGGATCAGGTACTTCACCAGCTTCATGACAGTCTTTCTATCGAAGAACGAATGAAAATGATCGATCAAAATATAGCCGAAGCACAGAAGAATGTCGAAAAGGAAACCTGGCAGGAAAGCCGGGTGAAATCAATGTATGATGGAAATCAATACATGCTTTTTGTAACCGAAACCTTTAAAGACATCCGATTGGTCGGAGCTCCTCCAACCTCTATAGGTAAATTCGGATCAGACACAGACAACTGGATGTGGCCGAGGCATACAGGTGATTTTTCACTTTTCAGGATCTATGCCGACAAAAATAACAGGCCGGCTGAGTATAGCCAGGAAAACATTCCCTATACACCAAAGCACTTTCTTCCCATTTCCTTAGACGGGGTATCTGAAAATGATTTCACCCTGGTTTTTGGATTTCCGGGCCGAACAAGTGAATACCTTCCGGCGGTTGCCATCGATCAACTGATCCATAAAATTAATCCTCCAAAAATTGAAATCAGGGAGGAGGCTTTAAAGATTGTGGATGAATACATGCGTAATGACGATAAGATCAAAATTCAATATGCCTCTAAATACGCAAGTACTGCCAATTACTGGAAAAAATGGATTGGTGAAAATCAAGGCTTGAAAAAAACAAATGCCATTGCCAAAAAGAAAACCCTGGAAGCTGCATTTCAGGAACAGGTCAAAGACAAGGATGCATATGCCGATCTGCTCAGCAATTTTGACCAACTTTATACAGAAATAGATACAGTTGCAGTGGCAAGGGCCTACTGGTCGGAAATTGTATACAGAAATATAGAACTGCTAAATGCCTGCATAAGGCTTTACGGTTTTGAACGAAGGGTGAATAAAAACCCTGATAATTTTGAAGAGGAAAGGGATAAATTGATCAAAAGCTTTGAAGGGTTTTACAAAAATTACAATGCAGAAGTTGACCAGCAGGTTTTCAAAAAGCTGATACAAATGTATCAGGAAAAAAGCCCGGAATCTTACCTTCCGACCTCGGTAAAAAATGTTGATGTTGGTGCTGTGTCAAATGAAATCTACCAGGCATCCAAACTGATAAACCTGTCTGGTGCACAAAGCATGCTGGAAGGTCCTCTTGAAGATGTCATTAAAAAGATCAATGAAGACAAGGGATACATATTTGGCAAAGGGCTGATTGAGACCTACTACCAGCGCATAGAACCCCGTTATAACAAGTTGAGCCTGCAAATAAAAGCCAACCAAAAAGTTTATATGAAAGCCCTTATTGAAACCTTTCCGGAAGAGCGCTTTTTCCCGGATGCCAACAGCACACTGAGGGTCACCTATGGGAAAGTAAGCGGATACAGCCCCACAGATGCCGTTTATTACCAGCCCGTTTCTTATTTAAAAGGTGTCATGGAAAAATACAAGCCTGGTGATTATGAATTTGACGTGCCTGAAAAACTGAAAGCCTTGTATGAGCAAAAAGATTTTGGTATCTACGGGGACGATGGAAAAATGCCCGTTAATTTTATCGGTACCAACCATACCACGGGTGGAAATTCAGGCAGTCCTGTTATTGATGCTCACGGAAATTTGATCGGATTGAACTTTGACAGGGTATGGGAAGGAACCATGAGCGATTATTATTACGATCCTGATATTTGTCGTAACATCATGGTTGATCTGAGATATGTACTTTTTATTATTGACAAATTTGCAGGGAACCAAAGAATCATCAACGAATTAAAACTCGTACACCCCAAAAAGGGATAAGCATGACCTTTATGCTGAAGGTTTCATTATTACAGACACCTTCAGCATGCCTTGCTTCTTAATTCTCCTTATTCAAAGGCAACCTCTGTGCCTCTTTTAACATCTTGGTCAACATCCATTCAATTTGACCATTGGTCGAACGGTATTCCTCTTTGGCCCATTTATCAACCTCTGCAAAAACTTCTTCTCTCAGTCTCAGGGCAAATGCTTTTCTTTTTGTCATTGATCTTACAGTTTAAATTCAAGCTGGTCTCTCCTAAAAATCAACAATCAGGCGTCGTCTTCTTTTTTATCCCTTTCAATAAGGGCTTTGAGAATACCGCGATGCGTGAACATATTAATGACTGTCCAATTCATTTTAGCATAACTGTTGATTAAATCTTCAAAATTTTGCTGTGATTTCACGGCTGTACCTGTTTGTTTGATGATCTTATATTCTTTCATAATTTATTTTTAACCTTAAAATAATAATCTGAATTATTCCATTCTCTATAAAAATTAAACCTGCCATTGCAGAATACAAGATAAAACAAAAATGCCAAATGACGCTTTTAGACGTCAAAGGGTTCATGTTGTCTTTGATCCTTTATAAAGGCAGATTGTTAGCAAAAGAACTTCCAAAATTGCATAATTCGCATTTATATATATCATATTAATATAACAAATATATCATAAAAATATGATTTAATCTCATATTCATATTATATTTTAAATTTTATATTATGAATTTCAAAAATTCTGCATTTTTTATTCTGATACCCCTATTTTTTTAGGGTTCATTTTTCAATATGTGTAATTTTAACCATACAACCCTATTTTTTTTTGGGGTCATGTCATATTAATATACTTTTATCCCGATTAATCATTAAAAAATTCTATTATTTCTAACACATTATTAATTATTAAAATTTAACTTATGAAAAATCTATTCACTCTTGCAATGTTATTCTCGGTTTTTATAACTTTTGCACAAGATACTACATCAACTGAGGAGCCGCCCAAAAAGAAATTTTCTTTAAGCGGAAGCGTTGACGGCTACTTCAGACAAAACCTTGGAGGGCCTAACGGAGAAGACGCCATTGCTCCTAACACATCATTTGCCAACGGAAATGGCTTTTCACTTGGTATGGCCAATGTTATTCTTGCCTATGAAGGGAAAAAGGTAGGAGCCGTTGCTGACCTCGTTTATGGACCAAGAGGTGAAGAAGCCGTTTTTGGATCAACACCCAGCAACAATATTGTGAACCAACTTTATGTTTATTGGAATGTTTCTGATAAAGTAACCCTGACTTTTGGTAATTTCAATACCTTTTTGGGTTATGAAGTAATTTCACCAACAGGGAACTTCAACTACTCTACTTCATATATGTTTTCTTACGGACCATTTTCACATACCGGTTTAAAAATGGATTGGGCAGTGAATGATGACTGGTCTTTGATGGCGGCCATTATGAATGATAATGACCTTACCGATTTCAACCCGACCAACAATTACACCCTTGGTGCACAGGTTGGCTTTAAAGGGACCTACCTTAATTTCTTGTACGGACCACAGTTTCAGGTTGATCTTACAACCGGGTTTGACATCACAGATTCATTTTACTTAGGTGTTAACTCCACATACTATGTTGACAATGATTCGGATGCATCCTTTTATGGGGTTGCCGTTTACCCTCAGTTGAAAACCTCAGACTCTTTTGTTCTTGGTTTCAGAGCTGAATACTTTGGAGAAGGCAAAGGTGGTGTTGGTGCCATCGGAGGATACGACGACGACGGTGATGCAAATGCATTTGAATTCACTTTGACCGGTAATTATGCAATCGGTGACCTGATGATCATTCCTGAATTCAGAGTAGATACAACCAGCGAGGATACTTTTGTGGATAATGATTTCGAACCAACCGGTTCATTGACCTCGTTCTTAATAGCAGCAGTATACAAATTTTAAACTATAACATATTATGAAAAAAATTGAAGCCATTATCAGGAAATCAAAATATTCTGATGTCAAGCAAGCCCTGCACTTTGTAGGTGTAAACTTCTTCTCCTACTGGGATGCAACCGGTAGAGGAAATGAAAAGGAAGGACACGTTTACAGAGGCGTAACCTACAGCACGAGTGATATACAAAGAAGGTATCTGTCGATCGTGGTAAATGATGATTTCGAAGAAATTACAATCAAGGCCATACTCGATGCCGCAGCAACCGGTGAGGTTGGAGACGGAAAAATATTCGTCTCAGAAATAACCGAATGTTACAGGATAAGAACAGGAGAAAAAGGTGGTGATACCTTAAAATAAAAAACTAACTAAAATTGAATTAAAATGGAATTATTGACGATAAACAATGTATGGATGATGATCTGTACAGCATTGGTTTTCTTTATGCACCTGGGTTTCGCTTTCCTCGAAATAGGACTTACAAGGCAAAAGAACACCATTAACATACTATTTAAAAACATCTTTATCATTACTGTAGGATTACTCCTGTATTGCCTGGTAGGCTTTAACCTGATGTACCCCGGATTTGAAGAAGGCTCTTCAGGTTTCTTCGGATTCGCCGGATTTGGAATTACCGCCCCTGAAGGTGGTATGACGGCTGCTTATGCCGATGGAGGTTACACCTGGTGGACTGACTTCCTATTCCAGGGGATGTTTGCTGCTACTGCCGCTACGATCGTATCCGGAGCTGTTGCCGAAAGGATCAAGATCTTTCCTTTTATGATCTTTGTGATTGTTTATGTAGG
>CBDUAP010000165.1:0-6799 GCA_965365165.1 uncultured Flavobacteriaceae bacterium | reverse complement strand
ATATGTGGACCAGAAGGTGTACGGAATAGGTAATATCAATTTTAACATTACCACCAATGCCATAGACAGTCGCATTGCTAAAGATAAACTATTCATGTTCAACAGTAGTTATGTTGATTCTATTTCAATCAATAATCACCTCTTTAAAAAGGTGGGTAATTTATTTTATGAGGTGCTGTTTGAAAAGGATAACAGCATGTTTTTGAAGAAGTATGACATAAAGTACGAGGCCGGTCATGAAGGACGCATGGGAGGGGTTACAGGTCCTAGTCAGACTTCTGTCGTTTTTAGATACGTTGTGGTCGACCCTGAAAGAAAATTGAACCGGGTAGAATTGAATAAAAAGAGTATTCTGGGAATTTTCCAGAATAAAAAGGAAGCATTGGAAAGTTATGCCAAAAAGGAAAATCTATCCTTTCGTAAGGAAGAGGACATCGTTAAAATGCTTGAGTATATAATAGACTACTCGAGCTAGTACTAACAATTTGCTCACACATTAATTTTGATTTAATTTATGAAATACACAGAACACAAAAAGGCAGTTTTACTCCTGGCAGATGGTACAATTTTCGAAGGAAAATCAATTGGAATCGACGGGACAGCAGTTGGTGAAATTTGTTTTAATACCGGTATGACAGGTTATCAGGAGATTTTTACGGATCCGTCTTACTTTGGTCAGCTCATGGTTACAACCAATGCCCATATTGGAAATTACGGTACCAATGAAAATGAGGAGGAATCCGATGGCATCAAGATTTCAGGACTGGTTTGTAAAAATTTCAGTTTTGATTATTCCAGGCAAGATGCAGAAGGTTCTTTACTGGCGTATTTTGAGCGTCAGAATTTTGTGGCCATATCTGATGTTGACACGAGAGCCTTAGTGCGTTATATCAGAGACAAAGGAGCCATGAATGCGATTATTTCTACAAATACGGATCTCGATGTATTGAAGAAGAAACTAAAGGAGGTACCTTCAATGGAGGGCTTGGAACTGGCGTCAAAGGTTTCTGTAAAGGAACCCTATACCGTGGGAGACGAGAATGCAACCTACAGGATATCGGCCCTAGACATCGGTATAAAGCGCAATATCCTGCGTAATCTTACCCAAAGGGATTGTTATGTGAAAGTATTTCCATATGATGCATCTTTTGAAGCGTTAAGCGCCTTTGAACCCGACGGATACTTTTTGTCAAATGGGCCCGGTGACCCAACGCCACTTAAAAGTGCTCAGGAGCTGGCAAAAGAAATCATTTCAAGGGACCTTCCTTTGTTTGGTATTTGCCTGGGCCATCAGGTCATTGCTTTGGCCCATGGTATTCCAACTTATAAAATGCACAACGGTCACAGGGGGATTAATCACCCGGTGAAGAACCTGCTTACGGGAAAAGGTGAGATCACTTCTCAAAATCACGGTTTTGTGGTAGATAAAACAGCAGTGGAACAATACGACGGTATAGAAATAACCCATGAACATTTAAATGACAATACCCTGGCCGGAATGCGAATCAAAGGCAAGCAATGTTTTTCGGTTCAATACCACCCAGAGGCTAGCCCTGGTCCGCATGACTCTTCCTATTTATTTGATGAGTTCATTGCAATGATCAAAGCTTCAAAGGCTTTGTAAACAGGGCCTGAACCCGCGAAATCGTTATCGTATATAAATCAGAATTTGAGGTGAAATACCCTTTATAATTAGTAAATTTACAACAGAATAAACAATTTAAATTAAAATAAGATGAGCATTATATTAGACATTCATGCAAGACAAATATTTGACTCCAGAGGTAATCCTACTGTCGAGGTTGATGTGGTAACTGAAAATGGTGTATTGGGAAGAGCAGCGGTTCCTTCAGGAGCTTCAACCGGAGAACATGAGGCAGTTGAATTAAGAGACGGGGGTGATGATTACATGGGGAAAGGTGTCTTGAAGGCCGTCGAAAATGTAAATGAAGTCATTGCAAAAGAGGTCATTGGTTATTCTGTTTTCGAGCAAAACACGATTGATCAGATCATGATAGAACTCGACGGAACACCTAATAAAGCAAATCTTGGTGCAAATGCAATCCTGGGTGTATCTTTGGCAGCGGCTAAAGCAGCTGCTAACGAGTTGAATTTACCACTGTATCGTTACGTAGGAGGGGTGAGTGCAAATACTTTACCGGTTCCAATGATGAACATCGTCAATGGTGGTTCCCATTCTGATGCCCCGATTGCTTTTCAGGAATTTATGGTGATGCCCGTGAAGGCAAAGAATTTTACAGAAGCCATAAAAATGGGGAGTGAGATCTTTCACAACCTCAAAAAATTATTGCATGACCGGGGTCTGAATACGGCCGTTGGTGATGAGGGTGGTTTTGCTCCAACCTTTGAAGGCACTGAGGATGCTTTGGAAACTATCATCAAGGCGATTGGAAAAGCCGGTTATAAGGCAGGTGATGATGTTATGCTGGCTCTTGATTGTGCGGCAGCAGAATTCTACAAAGACGGTAAATATGATTACACCATTTTTGAAGGTGATAAGGGTAAGGTCAGAACCAGTGAGCAGCAGGCAGATTATATTGCTGAACTGGCTGCCAAGTATCCAATTATTTCCATTGAAGACGGTATGGACGAAAATGACTGGGACGGTTGGAAATATTTAACTGAGAAGATAGGAGATAAAGTGCAGTTGGTAGGAGATGATTTGTTCGTAACCAACGTAGAACGTCTTTCAAAGGGAATTGAAAATGGCATCGCCAATTCGATCCTGATCAAAGTAAATCAGATAGGGACCTTAACAGAAACCATTGCGGCTGTGAATATGGCTCACAACGCGGGATATACTTCAGTGATGTCTCACCGTTCAGGTGAAACCGAAGATAACACCATCGCTGATTTGGCAGTGGCCTTGAATACAGGACAGATCAAAACAGGTTCTGCTTCAAGGAGCGACCGAATGGCGAAATACAATCAATTATTGAGAATTGAGGAAGAATTGCACAGTACGGCATATTATCCTCAGATGAAAGCCTTTAAGGTGAAATAATAGAAGTAAAATGTTCGAAAAAAGCTGATTAATTTCAGCTTTTTTTTTGTAACATTAATTGCCCCGTTTTATAATAAAAATTGGCAGTTATTTTGTATTTTCGTTGTAGCGAAAAAAATTTAAAATTTAAATATTTAGCACATATGTCAGAAGTAGCAAAATTAATTGTTAGAGGACAAGAATACGAATTTCCGGTTGTTGTGGGAACTGAAAATGAAGTGGCCATTGATATTAAGTCATTGAGGTCAGTAACAAAGGGAATCATCACTATTGATCCGGGGTTTAAAAATACAGGATCCTGTGAAAGTAAGATCACTTTCCTGGATGGAGAAAAAGGGATTTTAAGGCATAGGGGTTATGCCATTGAGGACCTCACTAAAAAAGCGAGTTTTCTCGAAGTGGCTTATTTGATCATTTTTGGTGAATTGCCTACAAAAGAGCAGTTTGCCAAATGGGAAAAAGATATCAAGTTTCATTCTCTTTTGAATGAAGAAATGAAAGATATCATAGACGGGTTTCCGAAAAAGGCACACCCCATGGGGATGTTATCTTCATTAACGTCTGCTCTAACGGCTTTTAATCCCGCAACTGTCGATATTACGAAAGAGGAACAGGTTTACGGTGCCATCACAAAGCTGATGGGTAAGTTTCCTGTTATTGCTGCTTGGGCACACAGCAAGAATTTAGGAACACCTTTGAACTATGCTGATAATTCTTTGAATTATATTGAAAATATAATGCAGATGATGTTCAGGATACCTACTGAAAAATATATAATGAACCCTATCGCTGTAAAGGCATTAGATGAATTGTTGATCCTGCATGAAGACCATGAGCAGAATTGTTCTACCTCGACCGTAAGGATAGTAGGATCATCTGAGGCTGGATTGTTCGCTTCTGTTTCGTCAGGGGTATCGGCACTTTGGGGCAGACTTCATGGCGGTGCTAACGAGGCGGTTCTGGAAATGTTGGAAAATATCCAAAAAGATGGCGGAGACGTAGAGAAGTACATTAAAAAGGCCAAGGATAAAAACGACCCGTTCAGGTTGATGGGATTTGGTCATCGTGTGTATAAGAATTTTGACCCTAGGGCCAGAATCATAAAAAAGGCGGCAGATGATCTGTTTGAGGATCTTGGTGCAGCAGATCCTGTGCTTGAAATTGCAAAGCATCTGGAAGAAGTGGCCTTGAATGATGAATATTTTGCTGAAAGAAAATTGTATCCTAATGTTGATTTCTATTCAGGAATCATTTATCGTGCTCTTGGTTTCCCAAGAGAAATGATGACGGTAATGTTTGCAATAGGCAGGTTGCCGGGGTGGATCGCTCAATGGAAGGAAATGAGGTATAATGGTGAACCTATTGGCCGCCCAAGACAATTGTATACCGGAAATGCCTTACGTGAGTTCAAGTCTTACGATGAGAGATAGTACTTCCGAGGAGCAAAGTCCAATTCAAAAATAAAAAATCGCGCAATTGAATAACATTCTTTTTGGCGCGATTTTTTTATCTATTTTTACGCAAAATAAATGGTTGATGAAACTTCATATTAGTAACGAAACATCAAGGTTAAAAGCTGTTATCCTAGGAACAGCAAACGACAACGGCCCCGTGCCGGATATAGAAGACTGCTATGACCCCAAATCCATTGAAAATGTGCTTGCAGGAACCTATCCTACCGAAGAAGATATGGTAAAGGAAATGGAGGGTTTTGAGAGAGTCCTAAAAAAATACGGGGTACAGGTTTTCAGACCCATGATCCTTAAGGGTGTGAATCAGATTTTTGCCAGAGACATCGGTTTCGTCATTGAAGATAAATTCATAAAATCAAACATTCTTCCCAACAGAATAGATGAAATCAATGCCATTTCACACGTTTACGAACAGATCAGCCCAGATAAAATAATAGTTCCCCCTGAGGAGGTTCATATTGAAGGAGGGGATGTCATGCCCTGGAATGAATATATATTTGTTGGAATTTATTCAGGTGATGATTATGCTGATTATATCACGGCACGAACCAACTTAGAAGCCGTCAATTTTTTGCAGAAATTGTTTCCTCATAAAAAAGTAAAATCTTTTGAATTGAGAAAGTCCAACACAGACCCCAGAGAAAATGCACTCCACCTGGATTGTTGCTTTCAGCCCATTGGCAGGGATAAGGCTATTTTGCATAAGAACGGATTTTTACTGGAGGAGGATTACCATTTTCTGCTTGATTATTTTGGAGCAGATAATGTATTTGAAATTACCAAGGACGAGATGTATGAAATGTATTCCAATATTTTTTCAATCTCAGAGGAGGTTATTGTCTCTGAGAAGGGTTTCACAAGATTGAATGCCTGGCTTCGTGAGCAGGACTTTGTGGTTGAAGAGATACCTTATGCGGAAATAGGGAAACAGGAAGGTTTGTTGCGATGCTCTACCTTACCATTAATACGAGAATAAATGAGCCGTATGAAACAAATTACCAACACGATTTTAATGATCAGGCCCGTTGCCTTTAGAATGAATGAGCAAACGGCTGTCAATAATTATTATCAACACTTGTTAAAAGGAGTTTCCTCAGAGGAAATACAAAGTAGGGCCCTTATTGAGTTTGATGATTTTGTGGATAAGCTTAGGTCAAATGGAGTTCACATTATTGTTGTTGAGGATACGCTTGAACCAAGCACACCAGATTCTATTTTTCCAAATAATTGGATTTCTTTTCATAATAGCGGGCAGATAGGTATATTTCCGATGTTTGCTGAAAATAGAAGATTGGAAAGGCGGGAAGATATTTTTGACATCCTTGAGGAAGAAGGTTTTGAAATCAATGATATTATTGATTACACTTCAGCTGAGACGGAGGACCTATTTTTAGAAGCCACAGGGAGTATGGTTTTGGACCGGGCAGAGAGAGTTGCTTATTGCGCCTTGTCTCCAAGAGCAGATGAAAACCTCTTTATAGAGTTCTGCGAAGACTTTGAATATACCCCGGTTATTTTTCATGCCTATCAAACCGTCAATGGCCAAAGGGAATTGATTTATCATACCAATGTGATGATGGCCGTTACGCAAAAATATGTTGTAGCCTGTTTGGATTGTATTGACGATAAAAAAGAAAGGAAACATTTTATTGAGCAGGTCAAAAGTAGTGGAAAAAAAATTGTACCGATTTCTGAGTTTCAGGTTGAACAGTTTGCGGGAAACATGCTTCAGGTGTTAGGAGCAGACAATAAGCCTATAACCGTAATGAGTCAGTCTGCTTATGATAGCCTTAATGCAGATCAGATAAGGATCCTAACAGAGGAGGCAACTATATTATCGAGTGATCTCAGCACCATAGAAGCCTGTGGCGGCGGAAGCGCCAGGTGCATGATGGCGGAGGTGTTTCTTCCATTCAAAGGTTAGGTATTGAAATGTGTATAAGTACCTTGAATTGTTTATAAGTATTTATGATTATCAATTTCTCAATAATTTAAATAATAAAATGAGTTTTTGATTTAATAATTGCTCATACATTGCGGCTTTCACAACATAATTATTTCTTTTTTTTTATTGCCGATTTCTCTTCAGGAAAAGACTTGAATTCTTTAGAATCTCTTTAGAATTTACAGATACTTTCGCCCCGGATTATAGATAAACACAGTTGTAAACAGAATGTTCTCTATAATTTAAATGCATAGAATATTCCCTCCTCTTTATGCAAATCAATCCCTCTTATTGAAGAAATGAATGTAAGAAATTTGCTTATAGCAAGCTTATGAAATTGAATAGAATGCAAAAAGA
>CBDUAP010000164.1:0-6980 GCA_965365165.1 uncultured Flavobacteriaceae bacterium | reverse complement strand
GGTTTTTCTTCAGTAAGTGCCCATTTGAACCTGATATAACTATGTGAATGACTGTCAACCACATGATGTACTACTTGCCTGACGGTCCAGCCTTCAGGCCTGTAAGGTGTGTTGAGTTGTGCTTCATTCAAATTTTGAGTAAGTGACCTCATTTTTACAGGGAAAGCGTCTAAAATACTGATCCATTTTTTGACATCACTTTCTGAAATAATTTCAGGAATTTCTGCGTGACCAATGGGATATTTTAATTGCTCAATCGGATCAACTACCATAGATCAGAAATTTCCATGTAGGGTTAGGGTAGGACCCGTGAAATCCATATTGAATCTACCTTTCCAATTGTCTTCGGTTACCTTGGCATTTAATAATAAAAAGCGGTAATCCACACCAACACCAAAGTTTTTTATGATTTGATAACGTATTCCCGGAGCTATGTTCCAAAGGCCACCAGAGTATTTGTCAATGCTAATGCCAAACCAATCAGCACGAGCAATAAAGCCCCATTTTGTATTTGGCGCCCAATGATACCAGGCACCAATGTTAGGCAAGGGAATCAAGGCACTAACACGCCTTTTTTGAAAAGTACCATCAATACGATCATCATTTGACTTTACTTCACCTTCTATAAATGCCCCTACGTTCATTGCATGGACGCCTAAACCTGCCCCAAGGGAATGCTTCTGCCCTGAGGAAATTAACCTACCCACAAATACCCGGTATAAAGAAAATTCAATTCCTCCTCTAACAAAGCTGCCTTTTTCAAAGGTTACATCGTCAAAAACATAAGTTGAATCAAGGGTTGCCCTGGCTGCGTTATTTACACCAAAAGTCTCTGCAGTCAATCTCCATTTTTTATTCCAGCGCCATTCAAAATTAAAAAAGCCAGTGGCTTGATTATCATTGAAACCAAAAGTCTCTCCAAAATCAATTTCATCATCTGGTGAGGAAGCATCAGCCCCAACTTTAATATTTTTTGACGGAAAAAAAACCCCTGCTTCTAGGTAAAATTTATCATCTAATAAAGGGTGTTTTTCCTCTTCTTGTGACAGGGCAGTGGCGCTTATTCCTAAAAGAAAAATTAATAAAACAAAGTATTTCATGAGGGGCAAATTAAGAGATACTTAAAGTTACAACAATTAGTTTTAAAAAAAAAGCACCTGAATCAGAATCCAGATGCTTTATATATTAATCTTTAATTTGTTTCTATTTAACGTCCACCAATTCAACGTCAAAAATAAGTGTTGCATCCGGCGGAATCACCCCTCCGGCACCTTGTGAACCGTAACCCAGGTGAGATGGAATAACCAATCTTGCTTTGTCTCCTACCTGCAGAAGCTGCAAGCCTTCATCCCAGCCTTTGATGACCTGGCCAATACCAACGGTAAAGTCAATGGGTTGTTTGCGTTGATAGGATGAATCAAATACGGTACCATCTGCCAACTGACCTTTATAATGAACTGATATTTGTTTTCCCTGTACTGCCTTTGCCCCATTGCCATTTTGAATGATTTTATACCTTAGCCCGCTTTCTGTCTTATCGAAGCCTGCAGCTATTTTGTCCAATTCAGCGTCCATTTTTGCCTTGGCCTCAGCAATTCGCTTTTCTCGATCTCCTTCAAATGTTCTAAAGGCTTCAATAGGGTTAAATGATTCAGCATTTTTTCCAACCCTGATGATCTCAACAGATTCAATAAGGTCGTCTTGAGCGATAGCATCCACAACATCCTGCCCTTCGACTACCTTGCCAAATACGGTGTGTTTGTTGTCAAGCCAGGGCGTTGGTACATGCGTAATAAAGAACTGGCTTCCGTTGGTTCCCGGTCCTGCGTTGGCCATTGAAAGAATTCCCGGTTGGTCATGTTTAAGATCCTGGTGAAACTCATCTTCGAAACTATAACCCGGATTTCCTGTTCCGGTTCCCAGAGGGCACCCTCCCTGGATCATGAAATCAGGTATAACCCTATGGAATTTAAGGCCATCGTAGTATTTTTCACCCTGAGGTTTCGCAGAATTTTCTAAATTACCTTCAGCCAGGGCAACAAAATTACCTACCGTACCAGGTGTTTTTTCAAATTCCAATTGAATAAGAATATCTCCTTTATTGCTTTTTATTTTTGAGTATAAACCGTCTTTCATGTTTTATGTTTTTTTAAAAATTTTGGCAAAGATAATTTATTCATGAAGAACAATGGTGCTTCGGGCTTAATATTCCATTATTTTAAGAAAATATTAGCATCAATTTTAATTTGTTGAATGAAATATTTACCATAAATGAACGTTATAAATAGGTAATATAAAATCCATTACAATGAATAAAATCCTAATTTTAATCACTGCGCTCATATTTAGCCACACGATGTCGGGACAGTTGCAAAAAGAAAGTTTTTCATCTGACGAAATCCCTAAAGGCTGGGTCTTTGAAAATAATTCAAGTGCCGCCAGATGGCAATTTGGCTACACGGGTGTCATGCCTCATAGCGGTCCAACAATAGAATCAGAATTTGGTACGGGAGCTGCTTTGTTCAATGAAAGCGGCAGTGGAGAATCCAGTACCGATAAGATAAGCTTAACAACACCTGTTGTTGATCTCTCAGGAGTCAAGGAGGCTCAGATCGAAGTGACCTATAATTTACAGGTAGAGGAGCATCAGGGTAAATTTATCATTGAAGTTTACGACGGTTCAGAATGGAAACAAGTATATTTTCAGGATACGGCATCACCAAAAAACACAGGAATGAACGAGGTGGTAATGCTGGAAGTAGGTGATTTTTTAAACGAGTCATTTCAGGTTAAATTCGTATTTGATGATGAAGGAGCCAATGTAGCACAAGGACTTGGAATAGATCATTATGAACTTACAGAGTCTTCAGTGGTTGACAGAAAGTATGAAGAATCATATGGAGTGATCAATGTTTTGAACCTGCCGGATAATGTTCTTGTCATGGATGCAAATGAGAAATTAAATCATGAAGAGGCTTTTGGTAATGTTGCGGAACACCTGGAAAAAACTGAATTGACAACATCTGATTCCATCATGTACAACTTAAGTGCATTAAGGAGCGGGACTGATGTGTTCAGGGTATATGAAGAAAACAACGTAGGGTCTTTTAAGGCACTGAAAAAATAGTATTGAGTTAGAGTTACATTTTAATCTTTTTAAGAGCTGTTATGCGATTGCATAACAGCTCTTTTTATTTGCACGCAACAACAAAAAGACCGCTATGAAATTTTTACCTTCCAATAGCGGTCCAAAAAAAAGGGATCTTTATGATCTGTAATTTACAGACCAGTTATGGGATACCAGTTAAGCATTAGGTCAGTTTCCTGATTTTTAGGAAGAAAACTGATCTTGATGATTTGATTCAGGTGAGTTAAGGGAAATGGAAATTTCAATTGAAAACAATTAAAAGATATAATTCCTGATTTTTTCATAAACAATTTTTAGCCGATCACTGGGGTTTTCTTATTGAAAACCACGCTGTGCTCTTTTGTCAAAATATGCACGCCTGTGCATGAATTTGTTTTGGGGAAAATTGTTAATCGAGGGAATTCGTTAAAATATTGTTATCATTTAACTTAGCATTAAACGCTTGAATCCATATTTTATTTTAAACTTTCTTGATTTAATCGATTTTTCATTTACGAAAAAGAGGATGCAGGCGATAAACCATCAGGAATGACCCGGGGGAGGTTCCAAAAAAGAAAGCATGAACCACGAGTATTTGAAACATGAAGTTCAATTTTCCGGTAAGTACATCAAATCTTGCCAAGCAGGGCTCTGGCTTCAGCTTCTGGCTCTGGCTAAAAGATAAGCATCAGCCATAACCATGGCACTTAAGGCTTCTACAATAGGCACCGCTCTGGGAACTACACAGGGATCATGACGACCTCTTCCCTGCATTTCCACTTCATTACCAGAAGCATCAATGGTATTTTGTTTTTGAATCAAGGTTGCCACGGGTTTGAATGCCACCCTGAAATAAATATCCATTCCGTTTGAAATACCACCTTGAATACCACCGGAAAGGTTTGTTTTTGTTGATCCATCCGTGTTGAAAAGATCATTGTGATCACTACCCATCATTTTTGCACCACAAAATCCGCTGCCATATTCAAAACCTTTAACTGCATTAATAGACAACATGGCTTTGCCAAGTTCGGCATGTAACTTATTAAAAATCGGCTCACCGAGACCGGCGGGAACGTTTTGGATTACACAAGTGATGGTTCCTCCAACCGTATCCCCATTTTTTTTGACTTCACTTATGTGCCGGATCATTTGTTCAGCGATTTGCGGATCAGCACAGCGAACAATATTCTTCTCAATTTCAGAAAAATTGAGTTCCTGGTATGGCTTGTCGATAAAAATTTCTCCCACAGAAGAGGTAAAGGCAGTAATTCTGATATCATTGATGATGGCCTTTGCCACGGCACCCCCTACGATCCAGTTGGCAGTTTCACGGGCCGAACTTCTTCCGCCTCCGCGGTGATCTCTGATTCCGTATTTTTGATCATAGGTATAGTCAGCATGAGAAGGTCTGTAAACGTCTACATTATGATTGTAATCTTTGCTTTTTTGATTTGTATTTTTAATTTGAAAGCCAATAGAGGTTCCTGTGGTCTTGCCTTCGAATATACCTGATAAGAATTCAACCTGATCCGGCTCTTTTCTTTGGGTTGTTATTTTTGACTGCCCGGGTTTTCTGCGGTCAAGTTCATGCTGTATTGCTTCTAAATCGAGGGTGATGCCGGCGGGGCATCCATCAATAACACCTCCGATGGCCGGTCCGTGAGACTCACCAAAAGTCGTTAATGTAAAAAGATTGCCAAAAGAATTACTCATGCAGGATGGGTTTCAAAAATTCGAAAACAAAGGTACTATTTTAAGCGTTAAGTGAAAAGTTATAAATTGAAGTATTTGGCGAGGGGTACGGAGGCGAAACCTTCGCAAGTAAACCCTTCACTTCCGACCCGTTCACTTCTGACCCGTTCACTTCCGACCCGTTCAGTTCTGAACCCTTCAGATTGTTAAACTCAAAACTTTCAGTTAATTTTGAGATATGGTTAAAAATTATCAAATTCAAGTGCATGGAATCGTACAGGGTGTATGGTTTAGAAAATACACCCGGGATGCAGCAAAGGAGTTCAACTTATCGGGTTTTGTGGAGAATAAGCGTGATGGAAGCGTTTACGTTGAAGCTGAAGGAGAGGAACTGAATTTAAGCTCTTTTGTAGAATGGCTCTATACAGGCTCACCACTTTCAAAAGTTGAAAAAGTGAATTGGAAGGAGGGAACCATTAAGAACTTTGCAAAATTCAGTATCAACCCGTAAAGAACCAGAGTTTGATGGCCATGATGCTAACCATGATGATCAGGAAAATTTTAACAAGGCCGTCACCTTTTTTAACAGACCAGCGACTGGCAATCCATCCGCCCAAAGCGTTTCCGATGGACAATACCAAACCGTATTTCCAGTTGACCTGGTCATTCCATATAAAAATGGCCAGGGCAGAAAGGGTGTAAATAAAAGCGACAACCACTTTTATGGCATTGCTTTTCACCAAAGAAAAATGATTGACACCAGACAGGACCAAAAGGATCAAAAATCCTGTTCCTGCCTGAATAAATCCGCCGTAAATACCAATGAAGAAGAAAAGAATCAGACTGAGCCATAAATGTTTACCCGTGATTCTTTCAATGAGGTCTTCATATCTTGTTTTGTGGTTCAATACAAGATAGGTGACTACAAGAACCATGATCACGGCAAGGATTTTGTTAAAAAGGTCACCTTTGATGTCAATAGCGATCTGAGCCCCGATGATCGCACCCAGCATGGCAGAAAGGCCGAAATAAATACTGTAGGGAAATGTGTTGACGCCCTTACTTCTGAACCCGGATATTGAAAACACATTTTGGATGAGAATAGCAACCCGGTTCGTGCCATTGGCGATGCTCGGAGGAAGGCCCAGAAAAATAAGCATCGGAAGGGTGAGGAGGGAGCCTCCGCCTGCAAGAATATTGATAACTCCTGCAACAAACCCGATCAGCACCAGAAAGATTAATTCGATTTCCATGGATTCTATTTCAGGATAAAAATAGAACAATTAACGGAATATCAAATTATAAAAAAAAATGGAAAATGTCTTAGGAAAACAAAAAAAGGGTATTATATTTGCCGACGCATTTGAGCAATCAAATATTGTATTGGAGAAATGGCAGAGTGGTCGAATGCACTGGTCTTGAAAACCAGCGAGGGTCACACCTCCGGGGGTTCGAATCCCTCTTTCTCCGCGATCAAGCGCAAGGCTTGAAAATAGAAAACCACCAAGTTTACTTGAGTGGTTTTTGTTTTTTTAAGACTTCAGCATTTGCAAAATGCTGTAAGAGGGAGGTTGGAACAAAATCCCTCTTTCTCCGCGAAAGTCAAAACCCACAACAGATGTTGTGGGTTTTGACTTTTGCACAGGATCCCCCGTTTGGGATCACTGTAAGTAATCCCTAAAAAAATCTGAAAACTTGTTTTTAATTGCGAAAGAAAACAAAAAAAAACAGGCAAGCGAAGCTTGGTTATGGGTTTTGACTTTTGCACAGGATCCCCGTTTGGGATCAACGCAGTTAATCCCCTTTATTGGAATGTCGAATATCGAATTATGAATGTCGAATATTGAAGAGATTATTTTATTATTACTTATTCGATATTTAGTATTCAATTTATTGGAGGGTTAGAGAAAATGACGAATTTTTGATTTGCACAGGATCCCCCGTTTGGGATCAACGCAGTTAATCCCCTTTATTGGAATGTCGAATATCGAATTATGAATGTCGAATATTGAAGAGATTATTTTATTATTACTTATTCGATATTTAGTATTCAATTTATTGGAGGGTTAGAGAAAATGACGAATTTTTGATTTGCACAGGATCCCCCGTTTGGGATCAACGCAGTTAATCCCCTTTATTGGAATGTCGAATATCGAAT
>CBDUAP010000163.1:0-7027 GCA_965365165.1 uncultured Flavobacteriaceae bacterium | reverse complement strand
ATTCTATTGCCTGTTCAACAGCCTTACACGGCTTGTTGAATGGAATTGCCTGGATCAACAGCGGTATGAGTGAACGTTTTATGGTAGGGGGCAGTGAAGCGTCAAATACGGCCTTTACCCTGGCGCAGATGAAGTCACTAAAAATTTATGCCGATGAAAACAGGGATTATCCCTGTCGCAGCCTGGACATGGATAAAACCAGGAACAGCATGGTCCTGGGGGAGGCCGCTGCCGTTTTCTGTCTTGAAAGAGGGGCCGTAAAAAATGCCCTGGCTATAGTAGAGGGGTTAGGTTATGCCACTGAACCCCTGCTCCACAACATTTCTATTTCTACAAACGCAGATTGCTTTCAAACTTCTATGGCCATGGCCCTGAAAGGGATCAAAAAAGAAGAGGTGGACGTTATTGTGACCCATGCCCCGGGAACGGTAAAAGGAGACCGGTCAGAATATAATGCCATTCGCAAAGTATTTGGAGAAAACTTGCCCGCGTTGACCTCAAATAAATGGATTATAGGTCATTCTCTGGGAGCTTCCGGTGGTCTGAGCCTTGAGATGGCAATCCTTATGATGATGCACCAGCAATTCATTGGTGTACCCTTTGGCAGTTTTAGGAAGAGGCCCGAAACCATCCGTAAAGTTCTGGTGAATGCCGTAGGATTCGGGGGAAATGCCGTAAGTGTTTTACTTTCTTTAGAATAATACGAAGGGTTTCCGTATTTTTGAATTTTTTAAAATTATATATGAAAGCATATTCCAAAGAAGAGATCATCGCAATTTACAACAAACCACTCATGGAACTGGTATTTGAGGCGGCACAGGTGCATCGTGAATTTCATGATCCATCCAAGATACAAGTTAGTACCTTGATCTCCATAAAAACGGGAGGTTGCCCAGAGGATTGCGGCTATTGCCCGCAGGCAGCCCGATACCATACACAGATCGAAAAGAATGACCTGCTTCCTTATGAAACGGTGATTAATTTGGCTAAAAAAGCGAAAGAAAACGGATCTTCACGAGTATGCATGGGAGCGGCATGGAGAAATGTCAAGGAAGGTGAGGATTTTGAAAGCGTTCTCAAAATGGTCAGTGGAATCAGTGAACTCAATATGGAGGTGTGCTGTACTTTAGGTATGGTAACCGAAAGCCAGGCAACAAGATTGGCCGAGGCCGGATTGCATTATTACAACCATAACCTGGATACATCTGAAGACTATTATAAAGAGGTGATTTCAACCAGGGGCTACGATGATCGACTGGAGACTTTGGAAAATGTAAGGAAAGGTGCGTTGAAAGTTTGCTCTGGTGGTATTATTGGTATGGGAGAAAGCATAGAAGACAGGGCGGGCATGTTGCACAGTCTGTCAAAGCTAGATCCGCAGCCCGAATCGGTTCCCATCAATGCTTTGGTCCCCGTTGAAGGGACACCCATGGCGGATCAGCACGTTGTGCCCTCCTGGGAAGTGATCAGAATGATCGCAACGACAAGGATCGTGATGCCAAAAACAACTGTTCGGCTTTCGGCAGGAAGAACTGAAATGAGCACTGAGGCGCAGGCTTTATGTTTTATGGCTGGAGCATCCTCCATATTTGCAGGTGAGAAACTTTTGACAACTCCAAACCCTGGAGAAGACAAGGATGCTGCCATGTTTTCTTTACTGGGTTTGATCCCTACAGAAAAGAAAAAGGACAATACCGGAAAGTTCAAGATCAGAAAATCTCTTGTAGAAGCGGAAGAGGGTAAAAAATGGAGCAGACCCGGTCATGAGATCGAAAGAAATATTCAGGCCACCGAAAAGGCCAAAGAGATCAGGAAAAGAATGAAACAACAATAAAAGTTGTCCCTTTATCCTGAATTTAGGATTTTTTATTTTTTTTGTACATTGAGCCATAAAAAATGGCGGGATGGGATATTTTACTCAAGACTATTTAGATTTTTTTAAGGAGCTTGCCGCGAACAATAACAAGGAATGGTTTGACAATAACAGGAAGCGTTATGAAAATGTGGTTAGGGAACCTTTTAAGAAGTTTGTATCAGAATTGATTACAGCTATGGCAAGTCAGGACCCTGAGCTTGATCTGGAGGCAAAGGATGCTATTTTCAGAATCAACAGGGACATTCGATTTTCAAAAGATAAAACCCCTTATAAACTTAATAATTCTGCCATAATCTCTCCCAGAGGAAGGAAGGACAAGAATTACCCGGGAATCTATATTGAATTTGGTCCTGAAAAACTGGCCTTTTACGGGGGTGTTTACAGTCCAGACAGCAAGCAGGTAGAGAAAATAAGAACATATTTCATAAATAACCCGGATGAAGCCATTGCCATAATGAATGATCCTGCCTTTAAAAAGACTTTTGGTGGTATTCATGGGGAAAAAAGCAAGAGAATCCCCAAAGAATTCAGGAAAGCGGCAGTACAGCAGCCACTCATATGGAACAAGCAATGGTATTATTACTGCCATTTACCACCAGAACAGATCCTCCGTGACAACTTGATGCCTGTTTTGCTTGATTTGTCGGAAAAGGCTTCAGGCATGAAAAAATTTCTAACCAGTGCTTTATATGGAACATGATAAAAGAATAAAATCCTTTAATGCCTTTTACAGGTATTACCTTTCGGAACATCAAAACAGAACCTGCAGGGCACTGCACTTTACGGGGACCCTGCTTGTTTTTGTACTTTCATTTTTTGCCGTATACCTGAGTGAATCATCTTTGTGGTGGTTCGTTCCCCTTATGGGTTATGGATTTGCCTGGGTGGGACATTATTTTTTTGAAAAAAACAGGCCGGCAACCTTTTCCTACCCACTTTGGAGCCTTTTATCTGATTTCCGGATGTTCTTTGATATCCTGTTGGGAAGAATTTCACTTGATGGCTCTCAGGATCAAGTGTAATGTTCTGATATTGGAACGTCTAAACTGTCACATTTTAGATCTTCAAATGAAAAGAATCATTATAAGCCTGGTGTTTTTAATCGGGATAGACGGGATGGCCCAGATAGACATGGACCACTTAAAAATGGGAGACCAGGCACCACCTATTGATGCCATAGACCAACGCGGAAGGCACATCAATTCTGATGATATTTTATCAGATCGCAGGATTCTCCTTATTTTTTACAGAGGAAACTGGTGTTCGCATTGCAAAAAACACTTGTCGGCCCTGCAGGAGCGTTTGGATCAATTTAACGGCAAAGGTGTTTTTGTATTGGTTGTGAGTCCGGAAACCCTGGAGAAAACCAAGGAGACGGCTCAGAAATTTCAGACTGATTTTTCCATAGTGCACGATACTGATAATACAATCATGGAAAACTATAAGGTTGCATTTGACGTCAATAAAGAAAATGTAACAAAATACTATGAGTTTGTGAATCAGCGAATTGCTGAATACAATGAGAAGAACAATAAGGTATTACCTGTACCGGCTACATATCTCATAGAAAAAGATGGAAGTATTTCCTTTGTTCATTATGATCCGGACTATAAAAACAGGTCAGATCTGGATGAGATCTTAAAAATGCTCTAAAATAAAACGCCTGTTCTGAATGCAGAACAGGCGTTTCTTTTAAAATGAATTCTTTATAGTTTACATCATGCCTGGCATTCCTCCACCCATCGGTGGCATTGCAGGAGCTGGAGCTTCTTCTTTGATGTCTACCAGAGCACACTCTGTTGTCAGGATCATTCCTGCAACCGAGGCAGCATTTTCCAATGCAATACGAGTCACTTTGGTAGGATCAATGATCCCGGCTTTATGCATATGCACAAATTCACCCGTTTTTGCATTAAATCCAAAATCACTTTTTCCTTCAAGTACTTTTGAAACAATTACAGAACCTTCATGACCTGCATTTTCAGAAATTTGACGAAGCGGTTCTTCAATTGCGCGGGCAATAATTTTGATACCCGTTTCTTCATCCTGGTTGGCACTTTTCAATTTATCAAGTTTAGATTTTGCCCTAACAAAGGCAACACCACCTCCGGCTATAATTCCTTCTTCTACAGCAGCTCTTGTTGCATGTAATGCATCATCAACACGGTCTTTTTTCTCTTTCATTTCAACTTCACTAGCCGCACCTACATATAGTACAGCGACGCCACCAGCCAATTTGGCAAGACGCTCCTGAAGTTTTTCCTTGTCATAATCAGATGTTGTAGTTTCTATTTGCGATTTGATCTGATTTACCCTGCCCTTGATCGTTTCTGAATCTCCGGCTCCGTTGACAACCGTGGTATTGTCTTTGTCAATGGTAACTCTTTCTGCTGTACCCAGCATATCAATTGTTGCATTTTCAAGGGTAAACCCTCTTTCCTCAGCAACTACAGTACCTCCCGTAAGGATTGCAATATCCTCGAGCATTGCTTTTCTTCTGTCTCCAAAACCAGGAGCCTTAACCGCAGCAATTTTTAAAGAGCCTCTTAATTTGTTTACAACCAATGTTGCTAGTGCTTCACCGTCAATATCTTCTGCAATGATCAACAAGGGCTTGCCCGATTGTGCCACGGGTTCAAGCACTGGTAAAAGATCTTTCATGGTTGATATTTTCTTGTCATAAAGCAAGATATAAGGTGATTCAAGATCTGTTATCATTTTTTCAGAATCCGTCACGAAATAAGGAGATAAATAACCTCTGTCAAATTGCATTCCTTCAACGATGTCAACATGTGTTTCCGTACCTTTCGCTTCTTCAACCGTAATGACGCCCTCTTTTCCCACTTTGTCAAAAGCTTCAGAGATCAATTCTCCTATAGATTCATCGTTATTGGCAGAAATAGAGGCAACCTGCTTGATTTTGTCTAATTTGCTTCCTACCACCTGCGACTGGTTCTTGAGATCTTCAATAATCACCTGAACCGCTTTATCGATACCGTGTTTTAAGTCTAATGGGTTGGCACCGGCAGCCACATTTTTCAATCCTTCTTTTACGATGGCCTGAGCCAATACTGTTGCGGTGGTCGTACCATCACCGGCCAGGTCATTTGTTTTAGAAGCGACCTCCTTAACCATTTGGGCCCCCATGTTTTCATGAGCATCCTCTAATTCAATGTCTTTGGCCACCGTTACACCGTCTTTAGTGATCTGTGGTCCTCCAAAGGCTTTCCCAATAACAACATTCCGCCCCTTCGGACCCAAAGTTACTTTTACTGCATTTGCCAATGCGTCTACACCACGCTTCAATCCTTCACGTGATTCGATATCAAAAATTATATTTTTTGCCATTTTGTATTGATTTTAAAGTTTAAATTAGTTTAAAGAATTGCGAAAATATCGCTTTCTCTCATTATAAGGTAGTCATTACCCTCCAGCTTTAATTCTGTTCCGGCAAATTTACCGTACAAAACAGTGTCCCCGACCTTAACTGTCAAGGGTTCATCTTTGGTGCCATTGCCTACAGCCACAACTTTACCTTGTTGGGGTTTTTCTTTCGCTGAATCAGGGATGTAAATTCCTGAAGCTGTTTTGGATTCAGCCGCTAAAGGCTCAACAAGAACTCTATCTGCAAGAGGTTTAATTGTTAATGTACTCATTATATATAATTTTAGGTTATTAATTACTTTTCTTCAATTGAGCAAAAATATTGCCATTGTCAAAAATCTGACAAATAAGAAAAAAAAATGCCAACGTGTCATTACGTTGGCATTCTGATTAAAGTTTTTAGGTCCTTAATTTGAACTGTCAATTAATTTGTCAGTGTCAAGAGTCTGTGGTGTATCCAGCACTTCTCTTTCATTAATGATTCCTTCTGTTTCCGATTGCATATCAACTCCGGCTCTCGGGATCGAAAAGTTTGATAGAAGGATCAATGCAAATAATGCGATGGCCAGCGTCCAGGTACTTTTGTCCAGGAAATTGGTCGTATTTTGAACTCCTCCAAGACTTTGAGAACCTCCTCCTCCGAATGAAGAAGACAAGCCTCCTCCTTTAGGGTTTTGCACCATGATTACCAGAATAAGTAATAGCGAAACGATAATGATCAAAATTAAAAATAAAAAGTACGACATAATCTATGTTATTTTTCTTGTAATTTTTTGATTGCTTCAATTTGGAGTGCAAAGAAACTACTTTTTTCCGGATATTTCAAACTTAAAATGGTAAATGCAGTAATTGCTTTTTTATACTTTTTCTGCTCCACGTAAACATGGGCCAGGGTTTCTGTCATCAGGTTGTCGTTCTCTGTGACGCTGTCAAGGGTGGCGTCTGAGTAAGTGTCAGATAATGAAGGCCTTATTTTTGGATTTTTGGCGATGAAGCGATCGATCAGATCCATCTGGCTGCTAGTGCTGCTGGGTGTATTGACCTCATCCTGGATACCTTTCTGACCTTTTTCAGCAATACCTTCTTCCCGATCAATCGGTGAAAATTCGCTTAACTGCAACCACTCTCTGAAAGAATAGGATTCATCCCTTTTAAATTGCAGCGGGGCTCCGACATTCAGGGTGGCTTCCGGTGAAACGTCATCTGCATCATAAGTGTCAGAAGTTGGTATACTTGTTTCCGGTTCTGGCATACTCTGCTTACGTTGGGGAGCAGGGTGAATATCAAGGTCATTTATGGTTATATAATCAAAAAGCACGGCGCGATCAGTTGTATAAGCCGCTGTCTTTTTCAAATAATCATTGTACTTAAAACTATGATGCTTCTTTAAACCGTTAAGGTGTAAAAAATGGGCGAGTTGAAAATAGGGGTAGGATTCAATAATCTGATGCAGCTCATTGATATGGGCCTTTTCAATTTGGCCCGGGCTGGAAATTATGCTATTGAATTCAATTAAGTTCATCTATTTTTACCACTTAG
This sequence comes from uncultured Flavobacteriaceae bacterium, assembly GCA_965365165.1. GTDB lineage: Bacteria > Bacteroidota > Bacteroidia > Flavobacteriales > Flavobacteriaceae > Lutimonas. The sequence continues at coordinate 228 of CBDUAP010000163.1, read as the reverse complement.
CAACGGCTGCATTAAAAATATCCTGGGTAATCCTTTCAAAGATCTCGTCATAAGCGCTTTCCAAAACACTTCCGGTCAACTGAAGACTCCCGTCATAATCGCTGTAGAAAGAAAAAGTTTGTTCAAAATTATCTTCCTCAACAAGCCTGTTATAGTAACGAACTTTCACCCCAATAGTGAGCCTGTTTTGCGCGGCGGTTTGATCTGCTGTGGCCGCAATGGGAATAA
>CBDUAP010000162.1:0-7049 GCA_965365165.1 uncultured Flavobacteriaceae bacterium | reverse complement strand
AGAATAAAAAATAAATTTATATTTGCACCCGCTTACAGCGATGGTGCCTTAGCTCAGTTGGTAGAGCAATGGACTGAAAATCCATGTGTCCCTAGTTCGATTCTTGGAGGCACCACTTAAAAACCCTTAATTCTTTGTTGAGTTAAGGGTTTTTTATTTTCCATGTATTTTTTTAGAATTGCCTAAACAATTGGATTTTATCGTATAATTTGAACCAGAATAGATAGAATTTAATAGAGAAGATAAAACCCTTGGGATAATTTGGTTTTTCGTATATTTAGTTGCTTCCTGATAAAAGGGCGATTTAGTTTTTTACAGTCCTTTCTAAGATGAACAAATGTTGAAAATTTAAAAATAAAAAAATGAGTTTACTTTCTGTCGCTGTATTCGGAACTTCCAAGAAAATACAGGAAAAAAGAGTCCCCATCCACCCTGATCATTTAAATTGGATAGATCAGGAGATACTGAATCATCTGTTTTTTGAAGAGGGTTATGGCTTGCCGTTTGGAGTGAGTGACGAAGAACTCGTGAAAAGAAGCGGTGGTGTTCTTAGTAGGGCCGAACTCTTTCAGCATTGTGATATCGCCTTATTGGCTAAACCGATACAAGAAGATTTTGATGACATGAAAGAGGGTATGATTCATTGGGGCTGGCCGCACTGTGTACAGCAAAAGGAGATTACACAAACAGCTATTGATCAAAAGCTCACGCTTATTGCCTGGGAAGCTATGCATCGTTGGTCGGCTCACGGAGATTGGCAATTACACATTTTTCATAAGAACAATGAGATCGCAGGATATGCCGGTGTACTGCATGCTATGAATCTGATGGGAATCGATGGAAACTACGGACCAAATCGTAAAGCTGTTGTAATTAGTTTCGGTTCGGTGAGTCGAGGTGCCATAAGAGCTTTACAAGCAAGGGGGATACAAGACATTACAGTGTTTACACAACGACATTATTTTCTGGTGGCCGACCAAATGGCCGGAGTCAATTATTTTCAATTCGATGAAGATGAAAAAGGAAATCTGATGTCTCTGCATCCCAGTCATGAATCCTGTCTGTTTGTAGAAGAATTGATTGATGCAGATATTATAGTGAATGGTATGCTTCAGGATACTGATCACCCTTTGATGTTGGTGCCCGAAGGTCAAAATGATCGGCTTAAACCGGGCTGCCTGATTGTGGATATCAGTTGTGATGAAGGTATGGGCTTTTCATTTGCCAGACCTACAAGTTTTGAAACACCAATCTTCAAGGCAGGAAAGTTGTTCTATTATGCTGTAGACCATACGCCATCATATCTTTGGAATGCCGCTTCTTGGGAAATATCCAACAGCCTGACCCCTTATTTGCCCATCATCATGGGAGGCCCTGAAAAATGGGAAGAAAGTGAAAGCATTCGCAGGGCAATCGAGATCAAAGATGGAATTATTCAAAATCCTAAAATTATAAGTTTTCAAAATAGGTCAAGTGACTATCCCCACCCCGAGCTTTAGGCTGCTACATTCTCTTATGTACCTGAAAAACAAAGATTAGTTAATACAGGGAAAGGATTAAAGCCAATAATTTTTATATTTATTATCTTTTGAGAGTCTCATTGAATTTTTATGAGAACTCATGATTATTAACTTCGTTTTTCAAGACTATATCTTGATTGATTACACGAAATGTAATTTTTTTTATAAAAGCGCAGGAAGAAGAAGTTAAGTTGAACATTCCGGAAATTAAATTATTGACATGCAAAAACATTAATTTAAAGCATTAATATGATGGATAAATACAAAAACCTGTACAAATGGATGATCATCCCCATGTTGTTCATGCAATTTGGAATTTTCAAAGACTATTGGGGTGATTTCTCTGAAAATGCCTGGTCCGTTCACATACATTATTGGACTGGTACGGTTTGGTACCTTTATCTGATCATTCAGCCTTATTATGCTACCCATGGTAAAATGGACAGGCATCGTACCAATGGGATCATTGGGATGTTTCTGGCCGGTGGTGTCGGATTGACTGCCTTGAGCATGATGCACAGAGATATTGTAACGACTCAGAATGCATTGGAAATGCCAGACCAGTTTGGTCCTTTTCAGCCCTGGTTCTTTTTTGGGGTAGCTGCCGTCGAAATTGTAATGATTCTGGCTTTTGGCTGGGCAGTCATCAAGAGTATCCTGCATAGAAAGCAAATAGAGGATCATTCCTGGTGGCTCATATCAACGGTGTTCATCATAATGATGCCTGCGCTAGGCCGTGGAATACAAGGTCTTTATGTAGGATTGAACATTGGGCAATGGCCTAATATTGATATTATGGTCCCCTTGTATTTTACTGAGATATTGATCATAGCAATGGTAATACTCGCCGCCTGGAAATATGAAAAGTTAAAACATCCGGCCACATATCTGGCCGTGTGCGTTAACCTGTTCAACTGCTTTTTGGAGCCCCTTGGAAAATCGGAAACGGTGCAATTGTTTTTAGAAACAATTATTAAAGGTTAATGTGTAAGCTATCTTCAAACCGAATAACTGGAATAAGAGGGTATTGATCGCTATTTTTGAGGAACATTAAAAGATAAAATTAAAACATATTCATGACAAGAGATAAAACCATAGATATAGGCAAAGAAGACTTTAAGGAGATCGGGTACAAACTCGTTGACAGGATTAAAAAAATAAAAATTGGCAACCTGGAATTTGACTGCAGGGTTAAGGGTAAGGAAGAAAATGAACTGATCATTTTTCTTCATGGATTTCCTGAAACATCTTTTATGTGGAGAAAGCTGATGGATAAAATGGCTTCACTGGGATACTTTTGTTTAGCCCCCGACATGAGAGGGTACAGTGAAAATGCCTGCCCATCAGGAATAAAAAACTACGGGATCAAAAAACTAAGTGAAGATGTACTTAACCTTGCTGATTCATTTGGAAAAGGCCAATTTCACCTGATCGGGCATGATTGGGGTGCGGTCATAGGTTGGTATACTGTTTATAAAAACCCGGCCAGGATCATAAGCTGGACAGCTTTATCTGTGCCTCATAACAGGGCTTTTGGAAAAGCAATAAAAACCAACAAGGAACAACAAAAAAAGAGTCGATATATCAAATGGTTTTTACTCCCTTTGCTGCCGGAAATTATGATGCGAAAGAATAATTTTGAAAAATTCAGAAGGTTGTGGAAGCATAGCAGTGCAGAGGAATTGGAGAATTACCTGTCTGTGTTTAAACGGAAAAACACACTGACTGCGGCATTGAACTATTACAGGGCAAATATTGGAAGGAATAAAAATGAACATATTGGAGAAATAAAGGCACCAACTTTATTCATTTGGGGTGAAAAAGATTTGGCCATTGGGGAATTCGCCGCAGAGGGCAACCACAAGTATATGAAAGGAGACTACACTTATGAAAAAATAAAAGGAGGGCATTGGCTGATTCAGACAAATTATGATGAAGTTGAGAAAGCCGTTATTCAACACATAAAGAAGTATAAAAAAGCAAATGACAAGCTTTAAAGATTAGAAAAAAACATATTACTATTTAAGGATTCAAAATATCTGACATGAAAAATATAATCGCCATGGTTATGCTCTATGTATGTGTTTCCACCAGCAGTGCTCAGGAACTGAGAAATGTGTTTTCTTATGAGGCAAAAGAGGATTTCGGTGAGCAAATTGTTTATGTTGAAAAGATCGATTCGATAAAACGTTTTGAAAAAACAGTCATTGATGGTCATGATTCCAAAGTTCCTTTTTATCATTATATCAACAAACTGAATACGGGTAAATTTGTAATACTGCTGCATGGGCTAAATGGGTCAAAAGATGATTGGAAAAAGTCCGAACTGTTGGATTCTTTACTGTCAACAGGATATAATGTTATCATACCTGATGCAAAATTTCACGGTGAAAGAAGTTATGAATTGAATTTCAGACCGGCGGGAACGCTTCCTCCGGGTTGGTCAAAAAGCCGGAAAGACGCTAAAATATTTTATGATCTCTATTCGGCCACTATCAAAGATATTCGCATTATAATGGACTATTTTGAAAAACAACAGGCCTTGGAAAGGCCACAATTCGACCTTGTGGGTTACAGCATGGGAGGTGCAATCTCACTGATCATAAATGCAGTTGATCCAAGAGTTAACTGCGTGGCTGCCTGTGTTCCTCCAGTCAACAGGCCCATAACAGAAATCAAGGACTACGGATGGCCGGATGAAATTGTATCAATGTTAAAGGATATGACTCCTATGTACTACACTAAGTTTCAAAACTCTCCAGTAGCACTGTTCATGGGGGCAACAGATTTTTTTACTTCTGAAGCCGAGGCAAATCAGTTTTTCGATGAAATATCTTTGAGAGACAAATACCTCAAATTTTATGAAGCCGGTCACGGTCTTCCTTCGGAGTATCAATATGATGTTGTAGATTGGTTGATAAAACACAATTCAAATTAAAAACACAAAAACGAATCAATAAACAAGACCTAAGATGAAGTTTGAAAATTTAATGGCCTGTGAACTGGCAGGACCAGAAAACACAGAAGTGGTTGTGAGCCGCGTCACGATTCCACCAAATACAGAGTTGCCGAAGCACTGGCATCCAGGAGAAGAATTTGCCTATATTTTAGAAGGATCACTCATTTTATGGATGGAAGATCAGGCAGAAAAAACATACCGAAAAGGGGAAACAGGTGTTGTTCCGCTAAAAAAAATACATACGGTCAGAACCATGGAGGATGGTGCCACCGTTTTGGTATTTCGGGTACATGAAAAGGGAATGCCGGAGAGGTATCTTGCCGGGTAAAGAGATTTTATGCCCGCTGGAAATAAACAAGGAGCTTGGTCAACTAAGGATTTTATTAAATTTATAACCCGATAAATAAACCCTAGAACAATGGATTACGATCAAATAGTTAAGGGTCTTTTAGCCAATAAGGAGGTTTTTCATCAACTTTTGTCAGGTTTGAAAGACGATGTTATCTTATGGAAACCCCAACCCGAAAAATGGTGCCTGCTTGAAATTGTTTGCCATCTTTATGATGAGGAGCGTGAAGATTTTAGAGTTCGTACCAGACAAGTCCTTGAAACGCCAGCTTTGAAATTGCCACAGATCGATCCTCAGGGATGGGTCGAGGGCAGAAAATACATGCAGCAAAATTATCAGGTGAGGCTCAATGAATTTTTGGAAGAAAGAAAGGACTCGGTGAAATGGCTCCAATCCCTTTCTGAGCCAAAATGGGACAATGCTTATGAACATCCGAAATTTGGCAAAATGACCGCCAGTATGTTTTTGTCAAACTGGCTTGCTCATGATTACCTGCACATCAGACAGATCGTCAAACTGAAATTTGAACATCTCCAACATATGACAGGTGAAGACCTGAGTTATGCAGGGGGCTGGTGACGCTTTACAAACCAATAAGTAAATAGATGTTTATGATGAGAAGTATTGTATTGACAGCGTTTATTTTAAAGGTTGTAATCGTGTCTTCACAAATTGTTGTCAATGAGGAAATCGCTTCTGAGGGTAATATCAAACTGTCAGAAGACGTCACCATTGAGAAAGGAAATGCCGGCTATACAGCCTGGCTCCCTGAATTGGGAAAAATTAAAGGAATGGTTGTGTTTACACATGCAAGAAGGGATACCCTCAACAGCGAATTTATCATTGACTATGCAATCTCCAAACAATTGGCAGTAATATATACCACAACCGAAAACAGGTTTGAGTTCTTCTTTGATGATCAAAAAATGCAGGAGATAGAGTCTTATATTCGGAAAATAATTACTGATCATGATATACCGAAGAATAACCTCCTGTACTGCGGTATGTCCTTGGAAGGAACACGCGCACTGAAGCTCGCTCTATTTGGCCATAGTCAAAAATCCAGGTACAATTTGAAACCCAGAGCCATTGCAATTTGTGATGCCCCTCTTGATATGGTTCGCTTCTACAAGGAAGCCGTAAAGGCCGGGAACCTGAATTTCAATCCGATTGCCGCGAATGAAGGGATCTGGGTATCGGAATATTTAAAGACAAATCTTGGTGGAACCCCCGAAGTGGCCTTAAAAGAGTATTTGAACTACTCCCCTTATAGTTATTCTGCGAGTGAAAATTCAAAATTAAATCAATTAAAGAATACGGCCCTTCGCTGCTATACGGAGCCGGATGTCAATTGGTGGATCGAAACAAGGAGAAAAGATTATTATGCCATGAATGCAATTGACCTCGCTGCCCTGGTGAATGAATTAAAAATAATGGGGAACCCGAAGGCAGAACTCATCACAACACAAAACAAAGGTTACCGGCAAGACGGAAGCAGGCACCCTCACACGTGGAATATCGTTGATGAAAAGGAATTGATAGACTGGTTTATCGGATTATCGGACTAAAGGGATGCAAAACCTTATTTAAAAAGGTCAGTAACTTCTTATCTCTAATGGTTCAAGAAAGGATTCTGACTACAATTAAAAACCAAAAATTAACTATTCATGATCAAATTAAATAAATCCTTGTTGCTGATAACCTTGATCTTTGCCAGCATGGTGTCAAATGCTCAGGCAGATGGATCAGTTTTAAGTTATGAGGAGATAAGCAAAGATTCCTTAATAAATACTTTTTCAAAGTTCAAAAATCCCGAGCGCTTTGTTGTCAAAAATAAGGAAGGACTCGATTGGAATGATGCCTTTAAATTCCTGGATGATTTTGTCCTTTACAAGATCATTTATTTCAGCGCTTTCTTAAAAACCAAGAGCCGCTTCCTGATCTCAACCCCCATGGCAGGTGAAAAGTCCGCAAAGGTAAAACCTGCATGTTTGAGAAATAATCATGACAGTGATTTTTACATAAAACTGTAACATTCAGCAGCTCCTTTGGTCATTAACATAGAAAATAACATTTTATGAAAAAACAACAACAAAACTCATTGCTTCAAATTGAGAAAATTGGAGCCTTGGCAGGAATTTTATCGATCGTCTTTTATTTTTCAGTTGCTGTTTTCTCTTTTATTCCAAGAATCATGCGAAAGCCTGTGGTGCTGAATGTC
>CBDUAP010000161.1:0-7071 GCA_965365165.1 uncultured Flavobacteriaceae bacterium | reverse complement strand
TTGGTCCTATCGAGTCAGCATTGTGCAGTTCTTTTAATAATTTATAACTGATATTTGCCGCTTCCAGGTTGGGATAAATGAGCCCGTTTACTTTTTTTCCCTTCAATTTTGTGAAAGGAAACTTGTCTTGTCTCATCTTAACATTCAATGCAAAATCTGCCTGGATTTCACCGTCAATGCTTATGTCAGGAAAATATCTGTGAAGGTAATTCACGGCTTCACCTATTTTAGTTGAAGAATCTGATTTGGAAGAACCAAAATTAGAAAAGGATACCATGGCAAGGTTCGGCTCTAAACCAAACATTTTCATTGTTTTATTTGTCATTCTGGCAATCTCGGTCAACTCTATGGCATTAGGGTTGATATTCATGGCCGTATCTGATAGAAAAAGAGGGCCTTTATCGGTAAGCATAAGGTTCGTGGCAGCAACTCTCCTGATGCCCTTGATTTTTCCTATCAGCTCGATCATCGGTTTTGCTACTGTAGGATAGCTCCTTGTGTATCCTGTCACCAAGGCATCCGCCTGTTTCTCATTGACCATCATGGCAGCAAAATAATTGCGCTCCCGCATCCATTTCTGAGCTTCCAGCAAAGTCATTCCCTTTCTTTGTTCTTTTTTCCAGAAAATCTCTGCAAATTCATTCCTCCTTTTTTCTTCTTTCGCAGATTTGGGGTTTATAATTGTTATATCTGCATCAAACTGAATTTCCTTCATCAGTTTTTTTATGGTTTGCTGGTCACCAAGTAAGATGGGAATAGCCACGCCATCCTCGTAGGTGATCTGGGCAGCTTTCAGCACATTGAGCTGGTCGGCTTCAGCAAAAACAACTTTTTTCGGGTCTGATTTGGCCCTGCTGGTTACCAGACGCATTAACTTGCTTCCTGTGCCCAGTCTTTCAATGAGTTCATCCTTGTAGGCTTCCCAGTTTTCAATAGGACGCCTGGCTACACCTGATTCTATTGCTGCTTTTGCCACTGCCGGTGGAATTTCACTGATCAGTCTGTGGTCAAAGGGTTTTGGAATGATATAGTCTTTGCCAAAGGTGATATTTTTTTTATTATAGGTAATGTTGACCTGTTCAGGAACTGGTTCCTTGCTGAGATCAGCCAAGGCATGAACAGCAGCCATTTTCATTTCTTCATTAATTTTGGTGGCCCTAACGTCAAGAGCCCCTCTGAAAATGAAGGGGAACCCCAGGACATTATTCACTTGGTTGGGATGATCGGACCTTCCTGTGGCCATAATGATATCTTTTCTTGTATCGATGGCCAATTGATAAGAGATTTCAGGATCAGGGTTAGCCAGGGCAAATACGATCGGATTTTTTGCCATGGACAAAAGCATTTCGGGGCTGACAATATTTCCGACAGAAAGTCCGATAAAAACATCTGCTCCTTTCATGGCATCTTCCAGGGTGTAAAGGTCTTTGTCTGTTGCAAATTCCATTTTCTGGGGGTTGAGATCCTCGCGGTCCCTTCTGAGAACCCCTTTGCTGTCGCACATGACAATGTTTTCTTCTTTAACGCCCAGTTTTTTGTAAAGCTTTGTACAGGAAATTGCTGCAGCACCGGCCCCGTTAATAATCACATTGACCTCTGAAGGAGATTTGGAGGTGATTTCCAGGGCATTTTTTAAAGCTGCGGCTGATATGATAGCAGTCCCGTGCTGATCGTCATGCATTACCGGTATGTCCAGCTCTTCTTTGAGTCGTTTTTCTATTTCGAAAGCTTCGGGAGCTTTGATGTCTTCAAGATTGATGCCTCCAAAAGTCGGGGCAATGGCTTTTACAGTTTGAACAAATTTATCAACGTCTTTTGCGTCTACTTCGATATCAAAAACATCAATATCAGCAAATATTTTAAACAACAGGGCTTTGCCTTCCATAACCGGTTTTGAGGCCAGCGGACCGATGTCTCCCAAACCTAAAACAGCTGTGCCGTTAGAGATTACCGCAACAAGATTGCCCTTGGAGGTATACTTATATACATCCTGTTCGTTTTCTTCAATTCGAAGGCAGGGTTCGGCCACACCCGGTGAATAGGCTAGCGACAGGTCTCTTTGTGTTGCATGTTTTTTTGTGGGCAGCACCTGAATTTTTCCGGGTGTTGGGTATTGATGGTAATCTAAAGCGTCTGTTTTTTTTATTTTAGCTGCCATTTTCTGAGTTTAATGCTAGTGGTACAAAGGTAATTTTTTTGATAAGAGAATAGGGAACAATTTTACTTTTTTAGAAATGAAATGTTCCGCATCAAACCGGCATATTTTGTTCTTTGGACAGCTGATTTTTTAAACAGGCCATGAAATGCTTCTTCGGTTAATGCCCCCCATTCATCTTTGCTCTTGTTCAGCAGCTCAGGGTTTGGCCTGAAGCGGTCCTCCCGATGAGGAATCGAAAACCGATTCCAAGGGCATACGTCCTGGCAAATGTCACACCCAAACATCCAGTCATCAAATTGTCCTTTAAAGGTATCGGGAATTTCGTTTTTGAGTTCAATCGTGAAATAGGAGATACACTTGCTACCATCAACCGTGTTATTGGGCAATATTGCCCGGGTGGGACAGGCGTCAATGCATTTTGTGCAAGTACCGCAATGATCCGTTTTAAAAGGTTCATCGTACTGGAGCTCAAGATCTAGAATAATTTCCGCAAGAAAAAAAAAGGATCCCCGTTGCTTGCTGATGAGCAGTGAATGTTTGCCAAGCCAACCCAATCCACTCTTTTGAGCCCAGGCTCTTTCCATGACAGGAGCGGAATCAGTAAATACTCGCGCATGGAAATTTCCTAGCTGTGATTTCATGGTTTCAACAAGTCCGAATAGCTTTTGTTTGATCACATGATGGTAGTCCTCTCCAAACGCATATTTTGATATCTTGTATGAGGCTATATTTTGTGTTTCTTTAGGGAAATAATTATAAAGGAGGGAAATTACAGATTTGGCACCGGGAACGAGTTTTGTTGGATCCAATCGCTTGTCAAAGTGATGCTCCATATAATGCATTTCACCATGAAATTGTTTTTTAAGCCAGGTTTCGAGGCGTGGTGCATCTTCCTCTAAAAATCCGGCTTTTGCAATACCACAGGAAGAGAATCCCAGGCGAAGGGCCTCTTGTTTGATCCAGGCTGAATGTGATTCTTTTTTGGTCAATTATCTTGTACTTTCTCTGAAACGCTAAAATACGATTTTGAATGTATTACCTGTCCTGTTGTAACAAATGATTGAGATGAACAACAATTGGTTCGATAAAAGGAAGTTTTATTACCTGACCTTGGATGGGGTTATTCCGAATCTTTTTTGAAAGCATTTGGAAAAATATGAAGGATTGTTAAACCCTGATTCCAGAGCTATTTCAGAAATATTCATGTTTCTTTTCGACAAAAGGTTCAAGGCTTTTGAAAGTCTTTGGTCTCTTATATAGTGATTTGGGGAAAGCCCTGTCAACAATTTGATCTTTCTGTATAATTGAGCCCTAGAAATGCCAAGTTTCCCGCCCAAAAAATCTACGCTGAGGTGTTCTTCTTCCAAGTTTTTTTGAATGATTCTATGGAGGGCAATCATGAATTCTCCGTCGGGACCATCAATGATTCTGATTCCGTTTTTTTCTGAAGAGTCCTCCTGAAGGCCTGATAATTGGCAGAAGAATCGTGAAGTTGTGATCTGGGAATCTTTAGAAATGTTAGACAGGATCAGGGCAAAATTCATGGCTTCTTCAAAAAATCCCAACTGAGCTGTGACGGGCTGCCCAACACATAGTCCCATTTTAAATCGATAAGACTTAAACATTCTAGTCCCGATTCGCTTAAGAATTAGTGATCGAAGCTCAAGACTGCATTTAAGCGCAGCTTCCGCAGTGCGAAATATACCCAGAATCTCTTCTTGATCCGTCTGAATCAAATCTCTCCCATGGTATTTTTCAACCAGGGCAATACATTCTAGTTTTAACTGGTCATAAGGGGGGTGTTTTTTCCCTTTTTGGTGCGAAAGCAGGTATGAGTTTTCAAGTTTCAGTGATAGAATGAACCGATACCCATTATCGACTTCACCGTTAAAATGCCTTACAAGTCCGTGATCAATTTTTTGGTTATCACCGAGGAAAAGATCATACATGCCTTCTTTTACTTCGACAAGGTTGCATGCAGTAATTCCGTTGGCTTCCAGGTGTGTGGCCTCACAAGCTTCTTTATTGGGACCTTCAACAAGGCAATATGCTTTTCCGTCTTCCTCATTGATCCAATACTGAAGGTATCTGACATCATACTTTTCCTGAACAGACAAATCTTTGAGATGTGACTTTTGTGAATCTTCAATACTGATCTCAGGGAGATCGTGAAAGTCCATGTAAATTGGCATGTTGATTTTTTTGGGGACCCTAAGATACAAAAATTCTATTTTTATAGGAACAGGAAAAGCCTAAAAATGTCAGAGCCAGCAAGACCCGTCAAGGTTATAAAAGTGAATAAAGAAGATTCCAATTGTATATTATTTCAGAAAAGCTCTCCTTGAGAAGCTCCTTTCACCCTTCCCAAGTGCTTATAGGTCAAATCAGTAACTTCTCTGCCACGGGGCGTTCTCATAATAAAACCTTCCTGAATCAAAAAGGGTTCATAAACTTCTTCAATTGTTTCTGCGTTTTCTCCAACGGCAGTGGCCAGGGTAGAAATCCCAACAGGGCCTCCCTTGAACTTTTCAATAATGGTAGTCAATATTTTATTGTCCATTTCGTCAAGGCCGTGCTTGTCAACGTGTAAAGCATTCAGGGCGTATTTTGCGATCTCAATATCGATCTTCCCGTTTCCTTTGATCTGGGCGAAGTCTCGGACCCTTCTCAAAAGTGCATTTGCAATTCTGGGAGTCCCTCTGCTTCTGCCTGCAATTTCAATGGCGGCTTCCATGTTATTCGATACATTGAGGATGCCGGAACTCCTTTGAACGATATGTGTGAGCAGTTCAGTACTATAATATTGAAGGCGACTGCTGATTCCGAACCTTGCCCTCATCGGCGCTGTCAAAAGCCCAGACCGGGTAGTGGCCCCTATTAAAGTGAATGGCTCCAGATTAATTTGAACGCTTCTGGCATTGGGTCCGGATTCAATCATGATATCGATCTTATAATCTTCCATGGCCGAATAAAGATACTCTTCAATCACCGGGCTTAATCTGTGAATTTCATCGATAAAGAGCACATCCCTTTCACCAAGATTGGTCAAAAGACCTGCCAGGTCACCAGGTTTGTCAAGAACCGGGCCCGAGGTTACTTTAATGTTTGTTTTCAATTCATTGGCAATGATGTGTGCCAGAGTGGTTTTACCGAGGCCGGGAGGTCCGTGGAACAAAGTATGATCCAGAGCCTCTTCCCTCTGATTGGCTGCCTGAACAAATATTTTAAGATTTTCCAGTACCTGATCCTGACCTGCAAAATCATCAAAAGACAAAGGACGAAGTTTCTTTTCCAGATCATATTCTTCTGGATTTAGATTTTTGTTTGACGCATCTAAATACTCGTTCATTTTTGACTTATTGAATTCTGTTTTCCACTTATTTTAATTCTATTTCTGTTGCCAAAACAATGGCAGCAGGGTATTCTTTTTTAATGTTGACCATAGCGCGGTCAGCCTCAAGCCTGGTTTTGTAATTTCCGACCTGCAGTTTCCACTGCGGGGTGCTAAAAATAATGACTGTCTCTGTGTCAGGGAAAAGCAAATCAAACTCTTCCTTCACTTCATAGCATTTCTTCTCGGTGCCGTAATAGATTTGAATCTTATAGCCGTCAAAGCTGTCAATACTTTTGTTGTATTCTTTTTTTTGCGCCAGCATTTCATCTACATGGGCGCTTGTCTCCACGCGAACAGTACCTTCTTTGGTTTGCCCCATGGCACTGATCCCCAAAAAGGTGAGGAAAGTAAAGCAGATCATCCATTTGGATTTAGATTTTTGCAGCATAAAGTTTATTTTTTACAAATCTAAAAGAATATTTTAAGAATGCCCTTTTTAATTATTTAGAATCATTATAAATTAATATGAACCCAATATTTAAACTTTGTCTGTAAGCAAGAAAATGTATTTTTGCAAAATGTTTTTATATAACATGATAAATGTCATAATTATATAGACATTTGGAATCTTTTGCGCTTTAAAAAGTGATTTTAGTATAACGTAAACAATACAAATGAAAATTGTAATGCCAAGCAGTTCATTTAAGAAATTCCTAACCAGCCTTTCTTTCCTTTTTTTAATCTCATTTAGTCTTACTGCACAAGAAGGTGATCCCGTGAACGGGAAAAAATTATTCAACACCAATTGTGCTGCATGTCATAAGCTTGATAAAAAGCTGATCGGGCCGCCCCTGGGAGGTGTGACAGACAGGCGTTCTAATGAATGGCTTCAAGCCTGGATTAAGGATAACAATGCCTTGAGAGCCAGTGGTGATCAGGATGCAATAGATATTTTCAATGAATACAATGGCATGCCAATGACGCCTTATCCGCAATTTTCGGAACAGGACATCAATGATATTTTGGCTTATACCGACGGAGAGCCCGTTGCGTCGCAAGCGACTGTTGCCGCAGTTCAGGAGGTTGACCCGAAGGTGGCCATAGGAAAAAAATTATTTCAAACAAATTGTGCTTCCTGTCATAAGCTTGACAAAAAATTGATCGGTCCTGCTTTGGGCGGCATGGCAGACAGAAGAAGTGTAGAATGGCTCAGGGCCTGGATAAAAGACAATAATGCCTTGAGAGCGAGTGGAGATCAGGATGCCATTGACATTTTTAATGAGTATAACGGGATGCCAATGACGGCTTTTCCTCAGTTGTCAGACGATGACATTGATGCGATAATTGCCTATACTACTGCAGGCGATATGAAGCCTGTTGCTGCTGCTGAAGCCGGTGAGGTCATGGCTACTCCTAAAAAGTCCACGGCCTGGATGAGTTATATTGTGGTTTTTGCCCTTTTAGGACTGATCGCATGGATTTATTTAGCGAGTAATAATGGATTTTTAAAGATTACCGCCACCATCTTTGTTTTGATATTAACTGGTTATGTTCTTTTTGATACTCTTATGGATATTGG
>CBDUAP010000160.1:0-7089 GCA_965365165.1 uncultured Flavobacteriaceae bacterium | reverse complement strand
TCCCCTCTTATGGCATATGTTATAAATCTTTCACCATTGTTAATATTAACAATATGTACCTTTTCTCCTTCAATAATATTGGCGGCATCCATGAGATCTTCATCTATGGTGATGCTTCCAATATAGTTCAAATCAGATCCCGTTATCCTGACGCGATGTATTTTTGATTTTACAACTTCAATATTCATTATCAGCTTTAAATTTTAACGCTGCAAAGTTACTCAATTTAGAGCTATATTATCTATTAATCTTACCTGCCCAGCGAACACGGCGATAAATGCATGGTATTTTTTTCCGGGTAAAATGCGGTCAGAAACCGTAAGAGTTTCATTATCAGATATTTCAAAATATTCCAGATCAAGTTCTTTGTTTTGAACAAACTCATTTTTAACAAAACTTTTAATAGATGGAAGTTCGTGATCTTCAAATAATTTTTTGCTTTTCAGCAAGGTCTGATAGATTTCGGGAGCTGCCAGTCTTTGTTCCGGCGTCAGCCTCATGTTCCTCGAACTCATGGCCAGACCGTCTTTTTCACGGTATATTTCACAAGGAATGATTTCGATGGGGAGCTTTTCGTTAACAACCATTTTTTTGATGATCAGCAATTGCTGAAAATCTTTTTCCCCAAAATACGCCTTATCAGGATTGGTAATCAAAAACAGTTTTTTTACGATCGTTGCAACGCCATTAAAATGTCCTGAACGGTATTTTCCTTCCATCACCAGATCAAGCCCGTTGAATTCGAATATGTCGGCACTGTGATTCTGGGCATAAATCTCATCAACTGAAGGGGTAAAAACAAAATCACATTCCAGCGCTTCAAGCGCCTCAAGGTCCGTTTGCAAGGTATTAGGGTAGTTGGCCAGATCCTCTTTATTATCGAATTGGGTAGGATTGACAAAGATGCTTACCAGCACAAAATCATTCTCTTTTTTGGCCCTTCTAACGATGGATAAATGGCCTTCGTGAAGTGCACCCATAGTTGGAACCAGTCCCAAAGATTTTTTCGGTTCCAGGCCCGATAAAGTTTGCTGAAGAGATTTTATGGTTTTAAAAACCTCCATAATGCTGTTAAATATTGTTAATGTAGGATTCAAACTTAATATTTTAATTCGAATTTCGCATATATTTTCGTAATTTTGCACCGATCCATAACAGAATGATAAATGAAAGATAAGAGAATCCTATATATTTCGTCAGAATTAACCCCTTATTTACCAGAAAACGAAGTGTCTAAAATGGCATTTGAGGTCCCAAAGGAAATGCATCACCAGGGTGCTCAAATAAGGATGTTCATGCCGAGGTTTGGAGTGATCAATGAAAGAAGGCATCAACTGCATGAAGTAATCAGGTTGTCTGGGATGAATTTGATCATCAATGACATGGATATGCCGCTGATTATTAAAGTAGCTTCTGTGCCGAAAGAAAGAATGCAGGTTTATTTTATAGACAATGACGAGTATTTCAGGAGAAAAGCCGTTTTTACAGATGAAGACGGAAACCTTTTTGCAGATAATGATGAAAGGGCAATATTTTTCGCCAAGGGGGTAGTTGAAACCGTCAAGAAACTCAACTGGTCTCCTGATATTATACATATCCATGGCTGGATGGCTTCGTTGTTACCCTTATACCTTAAAGAATATTATAAAAATGATCCGTTGTTTGCTGAAAGCAAAATCGTAACCTCGGCTTTTAATGATGGCACCTCTGGTGTTGTTGATAAAGGAGGGCTGATTGATAAGATTAAATTTGATCATATCGATGAAGATAAATTGAAATGTTTTAAAAATGGCAAAGGCGAGTCATTTGCCAGGATCGCCATCGAGAATTCCGATGCAGTGATCATGGGCAGCGAAAATCTGAATGAAGAGATTTCAGAAATGATCCACAATCTCGATATTCCGGTTCTGGAATATCAACCAATCGAAGGATTTACCGAAGCGTATTCCGACTTTTATCTCAATAAAGTTTTAGAATAAGATTGCTAAAAAAATCAAGAATTGTTTATGGCCTTGAAAAAAACGACCATTTTTAGAAATATTGGTTTAGGATTCGTATTACTATTGGGAATAGTAGCTTGTGAAAAAGATTTGGAAGACATAGCGGTAGACCTTACTGGTCAAAGGCCTTTTGATGTAGGCGATACTGTTTTTGAAGTGATCGCTTACCACCGCAACATCGATTCTTCAAGGGTCGATAATAACAATACTGATAAAATACCCTTATACTTGCTTGGCGTGAACGCCAACGGAACGTTTGGCTCCTTAAAAAGTGATCTGATTACCCAATTGACCCTTCCTGTTGGCGGGGTGGATTTTGGAGACAATGCCATTATAGATCGTGTGGTCCTGGATATTCCATATTTTTCGACAAGAGACGGAGATCAGGATGCCAAGGACCCGGACACAGGGGCTCCCATAAAAAATGAGGGAGGAGATACCCTTCAGGTGCCCAATTTTAAACTTGATTCCATCTACGGAAATACCGATCTGCCCTATACAATATCAGTATTTGAATTGGGAACCTTTCTGAACACGCTTGATCCGGAGGATCCCACGAAGGCCAAATCTTATTATTCTGATAAGGAATATGAACTTGAAAGTAATTTGTTCCAGGGAGATTTCAAGCCGAATAGAAATGACACGGTTCTTTACGTAGAAAGGGTTTATCTTGACGGAGATCCTGAAACGGTCAATGATATAGATACAATCAAAAAGGAAAATTCCATTCCATCAATGAAGTTTGACCTTGACAAACAATTCTTCATCGATAGATTCATCAACCACAACAATCCTTCAGATTTTGACAGTAATGACAATTTTGTACGATATTTCAGAGGCTTGTACATTGATGCCGAAGGGCTTGACGGATCTTTGATGAATTTGCTGACCACAAACGCCACCGTTTCTATTTATTACACAAATGAAGCAGTCGTGGATGAACCTGATGATGAAGATCTCAATTATAACGGGATTGAAGGAGAAGAAGATGTACTGGTAAAAATTAAGCAAACCATGGTCTTCAGATTTGGCGGGGTGCGAACCGGAAAATATGAAAGGGTTTACAGTGGTTCGGTGATAGAGCCTGTACTGGTCAATCCTGACAAAGTCAATGGAGAAGCAAAATTATACGTTCACGGAGCCGGCGGATCTGAGGTGATCATTGAATTGTTTGATCAGGAAACGCTGGATCGTTTTAGGGCAGAAAGGTTTTTGATTAATGAAGCCAGACTTGTGCTCTATGTTGACGGGGATCAACAGGAGATTCCAGAGCGTTTGTTTCTTTACAAATACGATTTCGATTCATTTTTATCTGATTATTATAATCCGAGATTTGGAGATGCGGTATTTGGCGGCAGGCTTCAATATGATGACGATGGGAATCCTGAGAAATATATCTTCAGAATCACTGATTATATGACGCGTGTTCTCAAATCGGAAGAACCCGTGAAATTGTCTAAACTCGCTCTGAAAAACTACCTGAGTACCGATGCCCTTAATGCAACGGTTTTTGACACCATTGTTCCGGACTACAACTGGGACCCAAAAGGTGTAGTAATTTACGGGAACAGGCCCGTTTCTAATGACAAAAGGTTAAAACTGGAACTGTTTTATTCCAAATAATTCATTAACTTTCGCACAAATTAAGGTCCTGATAATGTGTAGGAATTCTCAACCTAGGCACTAAATTATCAGGATTTTCGTTTGAATCAATACTGAAAACTCAAATAAATGTGTGGAATAACTGGTTATATAGGTTATCGTGAGGCTTATCCGATAATCATCAACGGCTTGAAAAGATTGGAGTACAGGGGCTATGACAGTGCCGGCGTCATGCTGTTTGACGGTGAAAAGATCAACCTTTCAAAGACAAAAGGAAAGGTTTCAAGCCTCGAAGAAAAGGTAAATCTTGAAATTTCTGATAAAGGGAACATAGGTGTGGGCCATACGCGCTGGGCTACCCATGGTATTCCGAATGATGTCAACTCACATCCCCACAGGTCCCAAAGCGGAGACCTGGTCATTGTCCATAACGGGATCATAGAAAATTATGATTCGTTGAAACAGGAGCTCGTAAGAAGGGGTTATGAATTTCAAAGTGATACGGATACAGAAGTCCTGATCAATCTGATTGAGGAAATCAAACTAACGGAAAACGTAAAATTGGGTAAGGCAGTTCAAATAGCCTTGAATCAGGTCGTGGGTGCCTATGCCATTGCTGTTTTTGACAAGGCCAAACCGGACGAGATGGTTGTTGCCAAACTGGGAAGTCCCATTGCAATAGGGGTAGGAAAGGAGTTTAAAGAATTCTTTGTTGCTTCTGATGCCTCGCCGTTTATTGAGTTCACGAAAAACGCCATTTATCTGGAAGATGAGGAAATGGCTATTATAAAAAAAGGGAGAGAGGTTAGGGTTCGCAAGATAAAGGACGACAGTATGATCGATCCGAATATCCAGGAATTGCAGATGAACCTTGAGCAGATTGAAAAAGGCGGATATGATCATTTCATGCTAAAGGAGATTCACGAGCAGCCGAGGGCGATCAGGGATACCTTAAGAGGAAGAATTCTGGTAGACGAAGCCATTATAAAGCTTTCGGGACTTGAGAACAACATGAAGAAGTTTCTCAACGCAGAACGCATCATTATTGTTGCCTGTGGTACTTCATGGCATGCCGGGCTTGTAGGCGAATATATATTCGAAGATTTTGCCAGGATACCGGTTGAAGTGGAATATGCCTCTGAGTTCAGGTACAGAAACCCCGTGATTTCTGAAAAAGATGTGGTCATCGCTATTTCTCAGTCTGGAGAAACGGCAGACACACTGGCCGCCGTAAAACTGGCCAGATCAAGAGGAGCCTTTGTATTTGGTATTTGCAATGTGGTGGGTTCTTCTATTGCCAGGGAAAATGATACGGGTGCTTATACGCATGCCGGTCCTGAAATTGGAGTTGCCTCGACCAAAGCTTTCACGACACAAATTTCTGTGTTGCTGATGATGGCATTGAGACTGGCCAGAGCCAAAGGAACAATCTCAAGTGCAGAATACAGGTTGCGCCTGCAGGAACTGGAATTGATTCCGGGAAAAATGGAGCAACTATTGAAGATTGATGAACATGTCAAAGAAATAGCCAGAGAGTATTTGTTGTCTACCAACTGTTTGTATTTGGGAAGGGGATATAATTTCCCCGTAGCCCTGGAAGGCGCATTGAAATTGAAAGAGATTTCTTATATCCATGCCGAAGGATATCCTGCGGCAGAAATGAAGCACGGACCGATCGCACTGATTGATGACAGAATGCCGGTTATTGTTATCGCAACCAGCAAGGGTCATTATGAAAAAGTAGTGAGTAATATTCAGGAAATCAAATCGAGGAAAGCCAGGATTATTGCCGTTGTAACAGAAGGAGATACTACCGTAAAGGGAATAGCCGACCATATTATTGAAATACCGGAAGTTGACGAGGCTTTTTCACCCTTATTGACAACAATTCCGCTTCAGCTCTTGTCTTATCATATAGCTGTAATGCGCAATTGCAATGTTGATCAGCCCAGAAACCTGGCGAAATCGGTCACGGTGGAGTAGTTGTATATGACTGTAGTAATAACACTAAAGGCACATTATATATAGGAACGGGGAGCATAGCCGCTATGAATGTTTTTACGCATTTTTAGCTCCAGCCTGAGTTTGCATCATTTCATATATTTCCTTTGATTGCTCAAAGTGCCTTTGTTCGTGAGTCACGATAATGTCAAATGCTTTTTCTAATTTGTAAACTATATTTTTATTTGCAGGGGAAGAAATTATTGTTCCTCTTTCAACCAGATCTTTCGAATTTTCAATCCTGTTTTTCAGCTCAGACTGATGTGTTTTGAACCTGTCAAGAATCCCAATTGGAATTTCACTTTTTTCAGGTTCCCAAATGGAAAATGTTTTCATTTTCTTTTTTCTGTCAGGCTGAACCGCTTTTAAAATCGATTTTCCAAAGAATGAGACTAAAAATCCAAATTTCCCCATAAAAGGTGTTTTGTAAGTTCCTTTTTGAAGTGAATCGATTACCGGAAAATAGCTTCTATTGATTACAATTAAATGGTCGATATTTTGTGCAATACTCCATATTCCTGAGTCGGGCTTCCAATTCAATTGTTCTATACTTAAATCACCAAAAGCTTCGACAAAGTTTTGTGTATTCTTTTCTACTTGAACACTCCAGTTTTTCATATCGGTAGGTTTTTAATTTTTCCCCTTTGCCAAGGTTGATCCTAAATGGCGTTTTAATACTCCTGATATTAAACCCAAAATGTTATTTTTTGTAAACAGAAACCCCTTCTTTGATCGTTTCCAGGACTGTAATATTTTTAATCTCTTCTTCTGAGACCTTTAAAGGGTTTTTGTCAAGAATTACCATATCGGCCAGCTTGCCTTCTTCCAAAGTCCCTTTAACATCTTCTTCGAAATGTTGAAATGCGGACCAACTTGTAATGGCCTGGAGGGCTTCATAAGCTGTTAATTTTTCTTTGGCCCCAATAACCTGACCTGATCGTGATTTGCGCTCTACAGAAATACCTGCCATTCGCATTAAATTTGGCAAAGCCACCGGTGCATCTGTGTGAATCGTAAGCCTTAAACCTTTGTTAAGCGCGGTTCTTGTGGGACTTATTCTGTTACCTAAACTATCACCAATAATTTCCTTATGCCAGTCGCCCCAATAGAAAGTATGCAGAGGAAATAAAGACGCAATAACATTTAATTCCTTGAAGGCATCCAGTTGATCTTCCCGAACATACTGACCATGTACCAATACATTTCTTCTATGATCATTCCCATATTTGGCAGCAGCCACTTTCATGGTCCTTATCATTTGGTCCATGGCGGCATCTCCGTTTGCGTGTGTCAGGATTTGCCAATTATTTTTAAATCCCTTTTCATAAATTGAGATTACGGTACTGTCCTCCGGAACAGCCGGATATCCTTTGTATCCTTTATCTGCACCATCAGGAGGAATTAAATAGGGCAGCGTTCGCCAGGCAGTTCTGCCTTGAGGCGAACCATCCAGGGTAAGTTTCATGCCGCCAATTCGATAGTGATT
>CBDUAP010000159.1:0-7120 GCA_965365165.1 uncultured Flavobacteriaceae bacterium | reverse complement strand
AGCAAAAGAAAAATACCTCCAAAAGCATAAGACATAATAATGTCTCCGTTCCAAAAAAGGAAACAATGTATGAGTCCAATAAGAAAAAGAAGTACCATTCTTTTTACAAAATAAGGTTGAAAACTGATCTTCTTCTCTTCTGCCCTATTCATCTGGATGTAAAATCCGAATCCGAACAGCATAGAGAAAATAGTGATGAACTTCTTATCAATCAGCATGTGAAATAAAAAGGTGAGGATCGGATCGAATGTTGTTTGAATCGCTTCAGAATCGCTGAAGGGGATATTGGCAAGCAATACTCCTAATAAGGCAAACCCCCGAAGTGCGTCAACAACTTCGATTCTATTTTGTTTTGTAGTTGGCTTGAATTCCATGATATTTAATTTTAATGATTTATGATAATTGTATAAACCATAGACTCAAAATTAATTTAGAATATCACTTTGGGTAAGTACATGTTGTGTCAAAATCCGATTTCAGGACAATTCCCTTGTGTAGAATTCAGCAATCAGGACATCAGGCATTCAGGACTTCCTGAAATATCCCGGTGAATAACCTGTTTTTTTCTTAAATGCCGTGTACATGGCCGAGCGTGATTTAAAGCCGGCATCTTCCCCGACACCCTCAATGGAATAATGGATTTTAGAAGGGTCTTTCAATATTTCAAGGGCCTTTTCAACTCTATAGTTATTGACCCATTCATTAAAATTCACACCTAAATTCTGATTGATACACTTCGACAATAATCTGGGCGGAATATTCATCTCCCTTGAAAGGTCGTAAATCGTAAGATTATGATTTAGATAATAGTTATGCGATTTCATCGCATCTTGAAGTGCTTCACTCATGGCGTCAAAATCCCTGCCTTGAGGATCGTTTTTTTGCGCTGTTTCCTCTTCATCACCCAAAACCAGCTCAGGAGCTCCTTCAAATAAATTTTTACGCTGGAAGGCGATAAAACTGACGAAATAAATAAATACAATGATAAAAGCCCAGGTAAGCAAAACAAAAATTGACATTCCGGATCCTCCGAAAGCAATTCGGGTTAATTCAAACCCCCACATGACAGTTATGGGCACTAATCCAAATATAAACTGCCATAACCATTTTATCTCCAGCATATCCATATCAGAATACGCATTCTTTATTTCATTTTTATACCGCAAAACCTCCTTGATCGATATCACCAAAGCCACTATGGAAAGAAAAAAAGCATAATATTGATTGGCTAAAAAAACAGTGGATATCGTATTCCAGGAGAAATAATCATGAATGGACTTCCCATTGGTCACAAAAAGAATAAGGTTGGGAAGGGTCAGAAACATGACTGAAAAAACCAGAATGTAATGGAATTTTAAAAATGTCCGATAGTTTTTAACGGCCCCCAACTTTTCAAGAACATAATTCAGAAACAATACTGGAAACAACATTTTTACCTCAGGCAAATCAAAGTATTGGCTTACGCTATAGTTCCCAAGATAATCAAAGGGCAACCACATGGTCAAAGCCTCCAAAACGAAGCATAAAAGAAAAAACCCCAATAATTTATTGGCCTTACTCCGGTGTCTTTTAGAAAATATATAAAGCAGCCCCAACAACAGGCCTTGAATAATGGCGGCCCATACGAGGGTATTGATCAAAGATTCCATTGTAATGTTTTAATCATGAGCTAAAATGATCTGGTGCCACAAGGTCATCTGATGATATAGGTATTGGCACTTTCATAATTCCGAACCACAAAATTAAAGACCACCTGGATGATCTCACCCATGTTATTGCATTTCTTGAATTCCTTGTCATGCGTATAATCGATAAGCTCCTTTTTGAGGTTCTCCACGTGTTCAGGATTCGAAATTTGGTCATTCCTCATGCAATTCATTAACCTGCGGATCCTGTTTCCGGCGCTGATCAGACGTTTTGCCAAGGCAGAACGCTCCTCTTCTTTGTACTGGTCAATGGAAGCCTTGTCCAGGTTTTCATCCACCATTTTTACAAAAAGGTAATTGTCTTTGAAAAATTGTGGCCGGTACACCTTGAGCTTTCCTTCATAACTCTGCTGATCAAAATCCATGGCCCTGATTCGGTATTGCACCTGGTCAAAATCATAAGTGGGCACGATGACATAATTATAGGCACGCATGTCACCCAACAATCTAAGGGTGCAACGCTCATTAAATTTTACAAATTCTTTTGACAAACGCTGTTTTTCCACTTTTGAAATATCATTCAGACTCTCATCCATGAACATATCACCCGGGATACCCAGCACGTGTTCTTCTATCAAGGTGTCCTTATAGATTAAAAAATTTATGCTATTGGGAGAAAGCAAGTGTTCAAACTCCAGCCCGTATACCCTTGAAGCATCTGCCTTTTTAACATAAATATAGGTGTAATTATCGTTCAATATGTTTCTGACCTTGACACGGAATGGCTTGGAATTCCCGAAAGTACAATAGTCTATTTCATCGATGATCAAATTGTCGATGATGCGTTCACTGCCGTCTCCATGCAGGATATTGTACATCCGCTTTAAACTCAGGTCAATTTCTTTTTGCTCAAATTCAGGATAATAGACCCTGATCCACAAGGTATCCTTTTCGTTTTTGTCATATACAGTGACTGAACCCGAAAAACGCAGCAAATCGTCATAAAAAATAGGAATTTTGATACTGCGGTTGTAGGTGCTCAGGTAGTCATATAACTCCTTATTGATAGGAAAGGTTGGTTTTTTTCTGGAAATCAATCGTTCGTCCATGAATCCATTTTTACAGGTCAATACATCTTTGACGAATTTAATAAACTTTCTGTCGCCAACCTAAAATAAAAACCAGGGTTTGTTTTTTTAGTAACAAATATGCCAGATAATCGTCATATTTGTATCTAATCAAATAAAAAAACTTGGAAACGATCTTATCCTTAAAAAATCTAGATAAAAAATTTGGTAGAATTCACGCGGTAAACAACCTGTCCTTTGACATTCACAAGGGCAATGTTTATGGCATTCTTGGTCCTAACGGAAGTGGCAAATCCACAACCCTTGGGATCATTCTCAATGTGGTCAACAGGAGCTCGGGAAGCTTCAGCTGGTTTGACGGTAATTTATCTACCCACCAGGCCTTGAAAAAGGTAGGGGCCATTATTGAACGACCCAATTTTTATCCTTACATGTCTGCAGTTGAAAATTTAAAGCTGGTCTGCAAGATTAAGGAAATTCCTTTTGACAAAATAGACGAGAAACTCAGGGAGGTAAATCTGTATGAAAGACGTCACAGTAAATTCAAGACCTATTCCCTGGGCATGAAACAAAGACTGGCCATTGCCTCAGCCTTATTGAACGACCCTGAAATACTCATCCTTGATGAGCCGACAAATGGCCTGGACCCCCAGGGTATTCACGAGATAAGAAGCATCATAAAAAATATTGCTGCAGGAGGAACCACGATTCTTCTGGCTTCTCATTTACTGGATGAAGTAGAAAAAGTCTGTACCCATGTGGTGGTTATCAGAAACGGTATCAAACTTTATTCAGGACGTGTTGATGAAATGACTTCGACACATGGGATCATTGAAATGTCAGCTGATATTTCAAAAGAAGGCCTCCATGAGGTACTTAAAGATTTCAAGGGTATAGAATCTGTCACAGAGGAAGAAGGGAAATACTTTCTCAAATTAAACGAAGACGTCTCAGGGGCTGATCTGAATCAGTATTTGATGAAAAAAAACATTGTGCTTTCGCATTTGGTCAAAAGGAAGCCTACCCTGGAACAGCAATTCCTTACCCTGACCAATCATCATTAACTTTTAACGCATCAAATCTTAGAACATGTTAAGATTACTCAGTATAGAAATACATAAATTAAAAAACAGCAGGGCCAGTAAGGTACTCATCATTACCTATTTTGCGCTGCTCACGTCCATCGCCTTAATTGCAGCCATAAAGTTTGACATTGGTCCGATTCAGTTCCATCTGGCCGAACAGGGAATTTTCAACTTCCCTTATATCTGGCATTTTAATACTTTTATCGCTGCTTTTTTCAAATTCTTTTTGTTGCTGGTGATTGTTTCAATGATGGCCAATGAATACAGCAACAAGACCCTGAAGCAAAATTTGATTGACGGGCTAAGTAAAAAAGAATTTATTCTCAGTAAGTTCTATACGGTCGTTACATTTGCGCTGATATCAACCCTTTTTGTTTTTATCGTATCGCTTGTTCTTGGATTGATCTATTCAGATTATAATGAAATCTCCATTATTTTTTCGGATCTGGAATACCTGTTGGCCTTTTTTGTGAAACTTCTTGGCTTCTTCTCATTCGGATTGTTCCTGGGGATGCTGATCAAGCGTTCTGCATTTGCCGTAGGTGCCATGCTGATATGGTTCATCGCAGAAACAATTGGCTACAATATTTTAAAATGGAACGTATTCAGGGGTACTGATGTCGCAGATCAAATCTTTCAGTTCGCACCGCTTAAGGCCATGTGGAACCTGATCGACGAGCCCTTTTCAAGGCTGAATGCAGTTAAAACACTGGCCTCACAGATTGGTGAGGATATTTCAACAGATTATGGAATTCATTTATTTGAGATCCTTATCGTTTTAGGATGGACCTTCCTGTTTATTTATGCTTCCTACTATTTATTAAAGATCAGGGACCTGTAAAATAGTGAATTGAATATGCTATTTTTGCATTATGCAATTTCAGTTAGAATCAGAATTCAAACCCACCGGGGACCAGCCTAAGGCCATTGACCAATTGGTTAAAGGTATCATTGACAATGAAAAATACCAGGTACTGCTTGGCGTTACCGGGTCCGGAAAGACTTTTACCGCTGCGAATGTTATTCAGCACGTTCAAAAACCCACCCTGGTTCTCGCACATAATAAAACACTGGCGGGCCAGTTGTATTCTGAATTCAAACAATTTTTCCCGAACAATGCGGTAGAATATTTTGTCTCTTATTACGATTATTATCAGCCTGAGGCTTTTATTCCTTCCACAGGCTTGTACATCGAAAAAGACCTGTCAATAAATGATGAAATTGAAAGAATGCGACTGAGTACCACCTCCTCCCTTCTTTCCGGCAGAAGGGACGTTTTGGTTGTCGCTTCGGTTTCATGTCTTTACGGCATCGGAAACCCGGTTGAATTCAAGAAAAATGTGATCAGCCTTGAAGTTGATCAGGCCATTTCCAGGACCAGATTCCTTCACCAGCTTGTCACCAGCTTGTATTCACGTACGGAGGAAGAGGTAAAAAGCGGGACCTTTAAGGTAAAAGGAGACACCATTACCATCTACCCCTCTTATGGCGAATATGGTTTCAGGGTGCATTTTTTTGGTGATGAGATTGAAGAGATGGAAAGTTTTGACCTGACCAGCAATGAGTGGATTGATCAATTTGAAAGCCTCAATATTTATCCCGCCAATTTATTTGTGACCTCTCCTGATGTGTTGCAGAACGCCATACATGAAATCCAGGATGACCTGATGAAGCAGGTCGATTATTTTAAAGAAAGTGGAAGACAACTGGAAGCAAAAAGGTTAAAAGAAAGAACCGAATTTGATCTGGAAATGATCAGGGAATTGGGTTATTGCAGTGGTATAGAAAATTACTCAAGATACCTCGATGGAAGGAGTGCCGGCACGAGACCCTTCTGCCTGCTCGACTACTTTCCCAATGATTACCTCATGCTCGTTGATGAGAGCCATGTGACCATACCCCAGGTTCACGCCATGTACGGGGGTGACAGGTCCAGAAAGGAAAACCTCGTGGAATACGGCTTCAGACTGCCTGCGGCAATGGACAACAGGCCGCTGAAGTTTGAAGAATTTGAAGCCATACAAAATCAGGTAATCTATATCAGCGCCACCCCGGCAGATTACGAATTACAACACAGTGAAGGTGTTTTTGTAGAACAGGTGATCAGGCCCACCGGCTTGCTGGATCCTGAAATTGAAGTGAGGCCAAGCCTGAATCAAATCGACGATTTAATTGAAGAAATTCAAAAACGAGTGGACCTCGATGAAAGAACGCTTGTGACAACCCTGACCAAAAGAATGGCAGAAGAACTCACCAAATACCTGTCGAGAATTCAGGTGAGATGTCGTTATATCCATTCAGACGTGGATACACTGGAGCGAATCGAAATCATGAATGACTTGAGAAAAGGGCTATTTGATGTGCTCATTGGGGTCAACCTGCTGAGAGAGGGGCTTGACCTTCCTGAGGTTTCTCTCGTGGCCATACTCGACGCAGACAAGGAAGGGTTTTTGCGGAGCCACAGATCACTCACACAAACCGTTGGCAGAGCCGCCAGGAACATAAACGGCAAGGCCATCATGTACGCAGACAGAATTACAAACAGCATGCAGCTTACCATAGATGAAACAATTCGAAGGCGTGAAAAACAGCTCGCATACAATAAGGAAAACAACATCCGGCCCCAGCAAATCAAAAAGAATATCGATGATTCCTTAAGCAAAAAGCAGATCACGACATATCAGTACGATACCGCCAATTCAAAAGCAACCGAACATGAATTGCAGTACCTGTCAAAAAGTGAAATTGAAAAAAGGATCAGAGAGAAAAGAAAAACTATGGAGACTGCAGCAAAAGCCCTTGATTTTTTGATAGCGGCACAACTTCGTGACGAAATCAAGGATTTGCAAAAACATTTGACTTGAGGACAACTTTCCCAGGTCTGTTTACAAAAAGGGGAGTTGCTCATTTAAATGAGCAACTCCCCTTTTTATTTCAATATGCAAAAGCTTTCTGAAGCTGTTAATTGCCTTTTTTAAAGTCAGCCAGGAATTTTTCGAGACCTATATCGGTCAAGGGGTGTTTCAGCAATCCTGAAATTGCGCTTAAAGGCCCTGTCATGACATCGGCACCGATCTTGGCACAGTCGATGATATGCATGGTATGACGCACTGAAGCCGCCAATATTTCTGTTTCATAACCGTAATTATCAAAGATCAGTCTTATTTCAGAGATCAGGCCCAAACCATCTGTGGAAACGTCATCCAGCCTTCCAATGAATGGAGAAACATAAGTGGCGCCTGCCTTGGCTGCCAAAAGTGCCTGCCCTATCAGGCTTGGGTTTTTTTGTTCTGCAGGTATT
>CBDUAP010000158.1:0-7328 GCA_965365165.1 uncultured Flavobacteriaceae bacterium | reverse complement strand
CTACAATAGTGTCGCCCCGTTGGGTCCATGCTGTGCCATTCCATTCAAACACCCTGAAATAATCATTATTGATGACCTTCTTTACCGATTCTCCAAAACTTAAATCCATGGTGGTGGTGATCGAATAGATGGTCACAACAGCCGCAAGTATCAAAAAAAAGGTCTGCATGGTATCGGTCCATACAATCGTCTTTATTCCTGATTTGTTGGTGTAAAGCCATACCAATATTAAAATGATGACAACCGTAGCATAAAAAGGAATCTGAAATTTATCAAAAAAGGCAAATTGTAAAATCTTGGCTGCCAACAGTAACCGCAATGAAGCCCCGAAAGACTGCGAAACCAGGAAAAAGAGAGACCCGGTTTTATAGGTTCGATTACCAAACCTGTCACTGAGATAGGCGTATATTGAAACCAGTTTTAGACGGTAATACAAGGGTATCAATACAAATGTGATGAACAAATAGCCTACGACATTACCCAGGATAAATTGAAAAAAATAAAAATTATTGTTTCCCACCATTCCGGGAACTGAAACAAAGGTCACGCCTGACAAGGCCGCTCCGACCATTCCAAAAGCAACCAGGAACCATGGTGATTGACGGTCTCCCGTAAAAAAAGATTCATCACTTCTGTTCCTTGAAGTGAAATATGAAATAGCCATGATCAGGCCAAAGTAAACAACGATGATAATAAAGATCAGTAAAGTACTCAAATCGGATCCTGTGGTTTTGTTTCAAAAATAGTTTCCCAATTTGGTATATAAAAATAAAAAGGGACAATTATTTTGATTTGTACAGTTAAGGAGTAGTTTCTCAGGCTACTCCTTGATAACTATACTTACTCAAATAAAAAAATTGAAATCTGTTTTGACTTCAATAGGGAACAGTACTTATCTGCTCCTTTGTTTTTACTTCCAGGACTTTATTTTGTGCCCTTTGAAAGCATACAGGAAAATAATGACATAGGCCGGCAGCAAAATCCAATAGCCTTGGTTTGCAGCATGCGCCGTTGCCTCTAGCTCATCCATGCCCGAAGCAAGGTAATTTACCTCCAGATAATCAACAAGCCTGCCATACATGGGGGTTAAAATTGCCCCTCCTGATATGGCCATGATCAAAAATGCTGCGCCTGTTTTTGTAAATTTGCCCAGCCCATCTATGGCCAGAGGCCAGATGGCCGGCCATACAAGCGCGTTTGCAATACCTAAAGAAGCGACAAGCAAAACAGAGGTAAAGCCAGAAGTGTTGACAATTATCAAACTGATCACGATCCCTAAAAGACCACTTATTCGCAGGGCAGTAGTTTGTTTTAAATATTTTGGAATCAAAATAACACCGAGTGCATAGGTTCCTACCATCGCAAAGAGGGTAAAAGTTGTAAACCATTTTGCCTGTGACACGGGAAGACCCAAAGACAATCCGTAGGCGATAATGGAATCTCCCGCTATTACCTCGACCCCGACGTACATGAAAAGGGCGATTACACCCAAAATAAGCTGAGGAAACTGAAAGATGCTTGTCTTTGCCGTTTTCCCCTCGGCAGATTCATCCAAGGGTTCTGCCTCAACATGAGGAAGTGGTGCCTTTCGAATCAAAAAGCCCAGAACCATAAGAACAATGGCCATGACAAGATAAGGAACGAAAACACTATCCGCCATGGAATCAAGCAATTGATTCTTTTCCTCACCGCTCACAGTTGTAATTTTTTCATTGACTTCATCAATTCCCGAGAGCAACAAAGCGCCAAAAATAAGAGAGCCCAGGGCTCCGGCAACTTTATTGGCAATACCCATGACAGAAATTCTTTTGGCGGCACTTTCAATCGGTCCAAGAATCGTGACATACGGATTTGCAGCCGTTTGCAGCAAGGTCATTCCAGCTCCCTGGATGAATATTCCTAACAAAAACACCCAATAAATACGGGCGTTTGCTGCCGGAATAAATACCAGCGCCCCTAAAGCCATAACAAACAGGCCAAGTGACATTCCTTTTCTGTACCCCGTCTTTGACAGTATAGCAGAAGCCGGAAGCGCCATGACAACAAAAGAAATATAAGAGGCGGAGGCCACAAGATAAGCCTGCGCCGCTGTTAATTCATTGATCGTTTTCATAAAGGGAATAAGTGCTCCATTGATCCAGGTAACAAATCCAAAAATAAAAAATAAGGCTGCAATGATCATTAACGGAACAAACGAAGATGATTTTGTCATAAATAGAATTTTAATGGCTGGATTTAAAATATTTGATTGATCAATGGGGGATGTTTGGAATAAAAATAATATTTATTCCCTTCTAACGATTCATTTTTCGGCGAAAAACAAAAATATTCAGATGGATGACAAAATTCAGGCAGCAAAGATGGAATTAAAGGCCTTATGAGACCTTAACTTTATTGAAACCGTATGTTTAATTTTCAATTTTCCGCTCTTTCTTGATGACCTTCTGATCCAAGCGAACACTGTCTCTCTGATATTTAGTCATCGCTTTTTCTTCTTCTGTCTTTTTCAGGCCGATCTTTTCCAAAAATTCATTTCCATCATTGAAATCAAATCGATAGGAAATACCTACCCCTTGCGTATATCCTTCTCCTTCGACAACATCAAACTGAATCTCATTCTGACGGTTGTAAAACTTGGCCTGAAATGTCTCAGCGGTATTCAAGGGAACTTTAACTTCAACCTCACCAATAACATTAGAATTTGTGTTTGACCCAACAGGTACCCCAACCTTTCCGCTCACAATTACCTTGTCAGCAATCCTCCCGGATACTTCAAGCCCCAGCTGGTCATCCGTTGTCACGTCCTGAACTGTGTTGTCTGTGCCGATGTCATAGGTTACCCCCACTTCAAAATTCTCATTCTCACTTTCCAGCATGTTAGACAAAAGCTGTGAAGCCTTTTGGGCGAGTGTTCCTGCAATAGCCGCATTGCCGTCAAAACCAGTTCTATTATTATCTGTTCTGGCAAAAGCTCCCGTAGCAAGAAGCGAGAAAAACTGGGTCAGTTTGTCATCTTCGCTTCTCATTTTAAACTCAAGTTCATTGGCTACTACAGAGCTGGCATTTGGAATTTTGACGTCAAAATCAAGATTCGGTGCAGATAATTTCCCCGTTATCATGGTATATAACTCCACATCGATCTTCCTCGAACTGGCAATTTCATCAAGCAGTACTGACGGATTTGCCCTGGTATAATTAATCGCGGTAATATCCATTTCGGCGTCATATGGGTTTCCATCCCAAATGATCGTTCCTCCTTTTTGCACTTCAAAATCCTTGTTCACAATATTTTTAAACTGGTATTCACCATTGTCAACAGTTATCTCCCCAAACATTTCAAACCTGCCGTTGGTATCTATGTTAAGCGCCAGGTTGCCGTCTCCGCTTCCCCTTAAGATACTTCCCGTCGCTTTATCGAGAACAATCTGAGCCACTGCATCCCGGGTAACATTCAAATTAAAATTCAGGGTAAGTCCCTTCAATTTTTCAAATACAATCTCATCTTTTTTTTCTTCTACGTCCTCGCCTGCCTCATTGAGTTCAAAGTGAATCAGTTTGGAACTATTTACAGTACTGACATTTCCCAGCGGTACTATGAATTCTGTTCCGGGATTGGTTGTACCCCGAACATTGATCACCAAATCGTCTGTATACCCCTTTAATGTTGTTCTACCAGCCAAAAGTCCTGTTCCGTAGTACAAGGCCCCCTCATGATCCTGTGTGTTCAGGACCAACAAATTATCCGTTGTCAGGGCAAGGTCAAGTTTCCATTTTTTAAATTTATCATGCTCAATCGTTCCACTGATCTGCCCCGTTGTGCTCATGGCTCTGTCCATCACTTTAAAATCTTGAAAATCAAAAGTGTGATCGTATAATTTTACCACCGATTCACCGAGGAAATCGTCCATGACGTTGAGATAAGGCAACTGAATCCCGGATTCGACCAAGGTGATTTCTCCGTCGATATAAGGGTTCGAAAGATTACCGGATAAAGTAGCCTCTCCGGAGGCATATCCGCGAATCTGGGAAAGGACGTTTTTTCCCAGAGGACTGAAAGCATTAATCCTGAATTTATCCAGCTTGACGGAAGAAAGCAGCGTGGGTTCACTGGATGTCAGGTCAATTGATCCGTTGGCATGAAGGGTTTTAAGACCACTGTTGATCAGCTCAGCTTCAAAAACATAATTCCTGATATTCTGATCAGATGAGGCTTTGAAATTGAGATCACCGTAATAATCGTCATTAATGCTAAAATAATTGATCGTGAGATCTGCGTATGGAAGGGTCGTTTTGTTGATTGTCTTTAAATTTATCGATCCGTTGATCTTTCCATCAACGATGACACTGTCAATACTTGGGGTGATATCAAATAAATTGACATTCTCCAGTCTGAGATCAATATTTTTCTCATGAGCCCCATTGATCAATCCCGCAAGATGAACCTCCTCCTCTTCATGGATCATATTAAAATCATCTATGGCATAAGTATTTATCTCCCGGTCAAAAACGATTTTATTCTGTTGATTGTTTTCCGGGTTGATATACCAGGAATTGTTTTTAAAAAACAATTCAGACCTTTTCATTCCGAGTACCGACTGATTCTTGTCATTATATGTATGGTAAAAACTTAAATTATATTTTTCCTCCTGCCTGTCTCCTCCCATCATATCTGCCCTGACAAACAAAGTGTCATTGAGCATTACATTGACCAACGTAAGCTCCGAAATATTATAATATTTGGAATCAATTTCATCGATGCTTAAAAGCGTATTGAACAAAGGATTTTGGTTATCGACCTGCAAATTGATCCTGTCTATGGCAATATCAAAGGCCTCAATCCTCGGCGATTTGACCGTCAGTTTAAATATGTCTTCATCAGAATTCACGGATCCTCTGATCAGGGATTCGGGCCCCAGTTCGAAATCAGGAATAAATACCTCGATAATTTTGTTGTGGATATTGAATTTAAAATCAAGAAACTGGCCCGGTTCTACCACCTCTTTTTTATAATTGACAAACAAACTGCCCAACGAATTCATGCCCAGCTTTTTAAGATCCCTGAATTTAAAATTTCCTTGAACATATCCATCAATAATATCAGTAGAATTCACCTTTAGATCTCTAATAGTATCCTTATTTTCACTGATGATCGTAAAATCCTTAAAGTAATAATCGTCATTTTGATTGGAATAAGAAGCGTCTTTAAAGCTTAGTTTCCCCTCTATATTATCCAGATTGCTCCCTTTAAGGTCGATATCAATGATTCCTTTGAGAATGGACTTCTCGTCTCTGGTGAACAAATTTAGTTTTAAAAAATCTGCATGTTCCACATCCGCGGAAAAATTAAAGGTGTACTCTCCTGATAATTCTGCCAAACCTTTGAAAACAAGCTTTAAATTTGGATCATCAACACTTAAATAACCGTCAAAAAGTTTGTCACGGAGCTCACCGTTGATATCAATGTTAGAATAAGTATATCCCCTATACTGGTGTTTGGAAATACTTCCCTTCACTCTGATACTGATATCATCAATGGCAAATCCCTGACCTTCCACCTCACCGATCATCGAAAATTCACCAATCAGGCTGTCTCTGACAAATTCACCCAATCGAAAATCAATCAGTTCCACCTTTCCTTTGTAAGATGCCTCCCCTCTTTTGTCTATATTGGTTAGTTTGAGGTCAACAACGGACATTCCCAGTTCGGCGATGGTCCTGAGCTGAATGTCAAGATCTGATTTGGAAATATTGACCTTTCCCCTGCTGGTGAAATAACCCAGTTTTTCCATTTCCTTTGGGATCTTGGTTCCCAGCAGATCTGGTAACAGATTTATAAGATGATCATAATTTGAGCTGAGTTCCTTAATGTCACCCTGCAAATTGAACTTCTCGGGATTCAATACATTTTTCAGAGATATGGTTCCCCTCAAAGAAGAAAGCCTGTCTGATTCAAGGTCAATTTCCTCCAGCACAAAATCATTAATCGTCCCTTTGGCCTTGGCAGAAAAATGGATCACGTCGCGTTTCCCAAACTCGCCATAGAATTTTTTCAGGTCAGAAAGCACCACATCTGCCTTTTTAAAATCTGCCTCAATTTGCACCTTGTTGGTGAAATCAGACAAATCACCCTTTTCATAATTGAAAACAATATCGGCATTCAGACTGGACCTGCCTGTCGACAGCTCTGTCTGCAAAAACTCCATCCTCGTATTAGAGTATTTGAAATTCGTATTAAAATTGGTTATCTGAACCTCGTGATTTTCGAAGGCCTGTAAGTCATGAATTTTGGCCCGGACCTCAGAGCCATTGATCTCAAAATCATCAAAAATGCCATAAATATCCTTATAGAATACGATAGCTTCCTCCTTTTTATTTTCATTGAACAAGGTAAAATCAACATTCTCAACTTTTATAGAAGAGGATTTCATTTTAAAGACCTTTCCTGTCGTGCTACTGTCTTTACCGAATTTATTGACAAAAACGGACAGGTTATTCAAGTCCTCATCTTTATAGGTCCTTAAATTAAATGTTCCGCCCCTGAGCATTATGTTCCCAAAATCAAGTTCCGTTTTAAAGAGGTTCCTGTAATTGAGAATTGAAGTTGTAAGGTTTCCGACAGCAAAGAGGGTGTCACCATGATGGTCCTTAATCAGAATGGATTTCATTTCAACATTTCTTATTGACGACAGGTCCAGCCTCTTAATCTTAATGGAAGTGCCATAACTCTTGTTGATGCGATTCGTCACAAATCCTGCAAGGCCAGTCTGTACAGAGGAAAAAGAGAGTATAATACTCAGCAATACCAGTATAAAACTGCCAATTAAAAAAAATCTAATTACTAATTTTTTAAACCGCCTGATAATAATTAATGTCTAAATTTGCATGTCTAAAAGTACAATTTTTGTGCCTAAAATTTTACAATGCCAAAAAAAACTATACACATACTTTCCATAGAATCATCTTGCGATGATACGAGTGCGGCGATCCTTGAAAACAATAAGGTGCTTTCCAATGTTGTGGCCAGTCAAAAAATACATGCAGACTATGGCGGTGTTGTTCCTGAACTGGCATCAAGGGCCCATCAACAAAATATTGTACCCGTTGTTGATCAGGCACTGAAACAGGCGAAAATCGATAAAAAACAACTCGATGCAATAGCATTTACACAAGGTCCGGGTCTCATGGGTTCCCTGCTTGTTGGAACTTCTTTTGCAAAATCACTTGCAATTGCCCTTCAGATTCCATTGATGGCCATCAACCATATGCAAGCCCATGTTCTGGCTCATTTTATTGAAGACGAGCATCAAAATATCCCCCCGTTTCCATTT
>CBDUAP010000157.1:0-7379 GCA_965365165.1 uncultured Flavobacteriaceae bacterium | reverse complement strand
ACGGTTTGTTTCGGCAGAATTGCAGGAAAAAATGCCGGATGCTCAAGTTGATGATTGGGCTGAAATATCTCCCTACCTCAGCCTGATGTCGAGCTATATGGATACCATGATGATGTTGTTCATGGTGATAATTCTTGGCGCCCTGGGTTTCGGAATCGTAAATACCATGCTCATGGTAGTGCTGGAAAGAACAAGGGAACTGGGAATGCTCATGGCCATTGGCATGACGAAGAAAAGAATTTTTTTGATGATCATGCTGGAAACCATTTTTCTTGCCATGGTAGGAGGGGTTATTGGCGAAATATTAAGCTTGTTGCTGATCTATTATTTTGGGCAGATTGGCATCGACCTGTCTTCTGTGGCTCAAGGAATGGAGTCAGTTGGCTACGGTGCGATAACCTATCCTGTTCTGGAAGCTTACAGGTACGTTCAGATTACTTTACTGGTCATTATCACAGGGATTTTAGCTTCGGTCTACCCTGCCTACAAGGCTCTTAAATTGCACCCGGCAGAAGCCATCCGGTCTGTTTAAAAACAAGGAATTTAGAAAAAAGAAAGATTATGAGCATTATAGAAATTGACAACCTTACCAAAACTTATCATGATACCGAAATTCCGGTACACGCCGTGAATGGGGTTGACCTTAGTTTCGACAAGGGTGAATTTACAGCAATTGTAGGGCCGTCAGGTTGCGGCAAGACCACCCTGATGAACATGATTGGAGGCCTGGAAAAACCCAGTTCGGGCCACGTTATTGTCGATGGAAGCAGGATGTCAGAACTTTCTTCAAATCAATTGATTGACTTTAGATTGAGAAATATTGGATTTGTCTTTCAGGCTTTTAATCTTATTCCGGTGTTAACCGCCAAAGAAAATGTCGAGTTTATTATGGAACTTCAGAATTGGAACAAAAAAGAAATGGATGAGCGTACCATTTCATTACTCAAATCTGTGGGGCTGGGAGACAAGATCAAAAGTAAGCCAAATCAATTATCAGGTGGGCAGCAGCAACGGGTGGCTGTTGCAAGGGCCTTGGCTTCAAAGCCCAAATTTGTGCTTGCGGATGAACCTACGGCCAATTTGGATTCGACCGCCACGAATCAATTGCTTGAGATCATGTTGAAACTGAATAAAGAAGAAAACATTACCTTTATTTTAGCAACACATGATCAAAGAGTGATGGACAAGGCCAGAAGGGTGATAACCCTCGAAGACGGGAAAGTCCTTTCGGATGCAAAGAAACCCTAAAGATGGATTTTGA
This sequence comes from uncultured Flavobacteriaceae bacterium, assembly GCA_965365165.1. Classification (GTDB taxonomy): domain Bacteria; phylum Bacteroidota; class Bacteroidia; order Flavobacteriales; family Flavobacteriaceae; genus Lutimonas. Next base: position 6,118 of record CBDUAP010000157.1, on the reverse strand, counting down.
GGCATTATGATGCCATATACTGAGTCAATTATGCTACGAAAATATAGTTTTATCATTCTGTTCTTTATTGGTTCAGTGGTTTATGCCCAGGAAAATTGGATGATCAAAGGGTATGTCAAGGGCTTGACCTCCATGCAGACCATTGAGGACAATGGAGAAATGTCACTGGAAAATACCCTTCATAACCGATTCGATATCAACTGGTTTGTGAATGATAAATTTACATTTACCATAGGACTCAGAAACAGGGTTATCATAGGTAATAATGTGAGCCTTATCCCTGATTACGCCGGCTTTATTTCAAGGGATGTTGGTTTTATGGACCTCTCCTGGGTATGGGCGGAGAATACATCATGGATAGGGGTGTCACAACTCGATCGATTTATGATCGACTATACAACTGGAAATCTACAGATTACTTTGGGTCGTCAAAGGATCAACTGGGGCCAGACTTTTGCATGGAACCCCAATGACCTCTTCAATACCTATTCTTACTTTGACTTTGATTACGAAGAAAAACCGGGAAGTGATGCCCTCAGATTGCAGTATTATATCGGAGAGTCAAGCAAACTGGAACTTTCCACGGCTTTGAATGCCGATGAAGAAATCACCTCGGTGATGCTTTACAGATTTAACACCGGAGGATATGACATCCAATTTTTAGGAGGGGTGTTTACAGGTTCCGATTATGTTATGGGTGGTGGCTTTTCGGGTAGTATTGCAGGAGGAGGCTTTAGTGGGGAATTTACTTATTTCCATCCGATGGATGAAGATGAAAAAGGCGGTAAGGCTACGGCAACCTTGCACTATGACTATACTTTTAAGAGTTCGCTCAATTTGCAATTCGAAACCCTTTACAACGGATTTGGAGCAGATGATTTTGCAAATGGTATTGGAGATATCATATTTCGAGACCTGAGTCCAAAAAATCTTTTTCCGACCAAACTGGCATTTCTGGGGAGCGGGGGATATGACGTAAGTCCTTTATTCAGAGTGATGCTTGCCGGAATGTACGGTCCTGAAGGAAATTTTTTGTATTTGGGGCCGACCCTGAACTATTCCATCTCTGATTCCATGGAACTCGCTGGCATTGGTCAATATTTCAGCATGGATGAGGTTGATGGGGAAGATGGAGCGGCTTTGGTCAATCAGGGTACGGCCATTTTTATCAGGTTCAAATGGTCTTTTTAAGGCAAGACGAATCAGGGTTACAGGATCTTAAGTCAGAAAACAAAAGAAAAGTCAGAATTATAGTATGTTTGCCAAATCGGGAAACATCATGCCCGCTAAAATCAATTGAAACATGAAAATTATACGCATTATCTTATATTTTATTTTTCTTGCAGGAATACTGGGTTTGTTTTATGTGCTATTCAATACCTTAACCTTAAAGTCCCGGCAGATTGCATCCGAGCCTGCTGCTGAAATTCAAATTGCTTCGGATGCCCTGGAGCATTTTTCTTCCGCCCTGCGTATCAAGACAGTGTCGCCTGAAGATGCAAAGGATTTTGATTCGATTCAGTTTGACAGGTTTAATGATTATTTGTCTGAGACCTATCCCTTGACGGATTCCTTGATGGAACATAAGGTCTTTAGTGGTTACAGTCATTTGTTTTTGTGGAAGGGATCTGATCCGGACCTGAAACCCATAATTTTAATGGGTCATTTAGATGTGGTTCCCGTCATTGATGCAAACAGGGCCTATTGGAAAGAGGATCCGTTTGGGGGTTCAATTGTTAATGATACGATATGGGGAAGAGGCAGTATTGATGATAAAATAGGTGTTATAGGCATTTTGGAAGCAGTTGAACAGTTGCTCAGAAAGGGTTTTCAGCCCATGCGGACGATCTATATTGCCTTCGGGCATGATGAGGAAATTGGAGGAAGAGGTGGAGCCAATGAAATTGCTGTCTATCTCAAGGAACAGGGTGTTGAGGCTGCTTTTATAATGGACGAGGGGGGTAGTATTACTTCCGGATTGGTTCCTGGAATTGAAAAAGACGTTGCCCTGATCGGAGTTGCTGAAAAGGGATCGGTGTCTTTGGAACTGTCAATAGAACTTGAAGGGGGGCATTCTTCAATGCCCGGAAAGGAAACAGCCATTGACGTCTTGTCAGGAGCCATTTATAAGTTGAAGTCTAAACCGTTTCCGGCCAGGCTAAGTGAACCTTTGGAAGGGTTTCTAGCATATCTTGGTCCTGAAATGCCTTTTCTGAACAAGATGGCATTTGCCAATAAAAACCTGTTTCAAGCACTGATCATTAATAAGTATGAGGCCACTTCATCCGGAAATGCATTGATCAGAACAACCACAGCGCCGACAATCTTTAACAGTGGGGTAAAGGATAATATTATTCCTTTGACTGCAAAGACCACCCTTAATTTCAGAATTTTGACAGGCTCGACTATTCAGGATGTGATCGATCATATAAAAAATGTGATTGAAGATGACAGGATCAAGATCAAAGAAGGCAATTTTAACACTGAACCATCACGGGTTTCTGATACCGATTCATATGGGTTCAGAACCATACATAAAACTATTTCACAGATATACCCTGAGGTGGTTGTCAGTCCTTATTTGGTCGTTGGGGCCACTGATGCAAGACATTTTAACGAATTATCTGACCATATTTACAGATTTTTACCCACACGGATAACGGCATCAAATGTAAAATCTTTTCATGGCTTAAATGAAAGAATAGCTATTGCTGAATTTGAAGATGCCATCCGCTTCTATACGCAACTCATCAAAAATTCCAGTACTGAATAGGATTTGACACTGAGATGCTGAGGGCCTGGTGAAAGGGGTCAGGATCAGGATTACGCGATGTGAAAGGTGTTATAAATAGCCTTATCTTTGCAAAATGCAAAAAACACTGCAATTATCAGATTGGTTGCCTACCACCCGAAGAGAAATGAAGATCAGGGGCTGGGAAGATCTTGATGTCATTATTTTTAGTGGTGACGCCTATGTGGATCATGCGGCCTTTGGTCCTGCAGCTTTGGGTAGGATACTTGAAAGTTACGGTTTGAGGGTCGCGATCGTTCCTCAGCCCAATGTGAACGATAACCTGCAGGATTTTGAAAAGTTGGGCACGCCCAATTTATTTTTTGCTGTTACTTCAGGAGCCATGGACTCCATGGTGAGTAATTACACGGCCAACAAACGAAGACGGGACAAGGATGCCTACACGCCAAACGGAGAAAAAGGATTCCGCCCCGATTATGCCACAACGGTATACAGTAAAATACTGAAAGAGAAATTTCCTGACGTTCCCGTCGTCATTGGGGGTATAGAAGCCTCTTTAAGACGGGTTACGCATTATGATTTCTGGAGTGATGCCTTAAAACCGAATATCCTGACCGATTCAGGGGCTGACCTGCTCGTATATGGAATGGGTGAACAGCCCTTGAGGGAGTTGGTCACCTTGCTAAAAAAAGGAGTTCCATTTGATTCAATCAAGACCATCAGGCAAACTGCATTCCTTTTGGGTGCTGATGAGCCGCTTCCAAAAAACAAACAATGGGAAGACAAGGAATTGAGTTCTCATGAAGCCTGTCTGCAGGATAAAAAAACTTTTGCTGCCAATTTTAAGACCATTGAGCAGGAATCCAATAAAATTCATGGCAGGAGACTTTTGCAAAAAGTAGGTAGAGATTTACTCGTGATCAATCCTGTCTTTCCAACAATGACAGAAAAGGAGATCGACGCGTCCTATGATTTGCCTTATACCCGGTTACCCCATCCAAAATACGATAAACGGGGCCCCATTCCGGCATATGAGATGATCAAGTTTTCCATCAATACCCATAGAGGTTGTTTTGGAGGGTGTAGTTTTTGTACCATTTCTGCCCATCAGGGAAAGTTTATTGCGAGCAGAAGCAAGGAATCAGTGCTCAAGGAGGTAGAAGCTGTTACAGAAATGCCCGATTTCAAGGGATACTTGTCAGATGTGGGCGGCCCGTCTGCCAATATGTACCAGATGAAAGGAAAGGTGCAAAGCATTTGTGACAGTTGCGTGGCTCCGTCCTGTATCTCTCCTGTAATTTGCCATAACCTGGATACTTCCCACAAGCCCATGACCGAATTGTACCAGGCCATTGACCAGAATCCAAAAATTAAAAAATCTTTTATAGGAAGTGGAATCCGTTACGATATGCTGGTCCCAGAATTCAATAAAAATGCAGATCCCAAGGAATTGGACGATTATACAGAAGAGGTACTCACCAAACATGTGTCAGGCAGGTTAAAAGTGGCACCGGAACACACTTCAGATCCGGTACTGAAGTTGATGCGGAAACCATCTTTTACATATTTTCATGAATTCAAGAAAACTTTCGACAAGATCAATTTAAGAAAGAAACTCAACTTGCAGCTGATTCCTTATTTTATATCCAACCATCCCGAAAGCCGTTTGGAGGACATGGCCAACCTTGCTGCCGAAACCAAGGATATGGGTTTTAAACTGGAGCAGGTCCAGGGCTTTACACCGACCCCAATGACTGTGGCAACGGTGATTTATTACAGCGGGTATCATCCTTACACATTGAAAAAGGCATACGTGCCTAAATCAAAAAAAGAAAAGGATGAGCAGCATCGTTTTTTCTTCTGGTACAAAAAAGAAAACCAGAACTGGATCAGAAATACGCTTCAAAGGGTGGGACAAAGTGAACTTGCCGAGAGGTTGCTTCCATCCGTTGCACACGGGAAACAGAACACTAAAAACAAAAAAAGATCTAAGGGTCTGAAGAAAGAGGGCTATACCAGTATCTTAAAAAACAACAGAAAAAGCAGTTCGAGAAATTAGGTACCGTGATTTTGAGTGGGTTTTAGCTTGTTTTATCAAGCTTTTTGCCATAAAATCGGATTGGATTTGATTGATTTTTTTGATTTATATTCCTACTTTAGCCATTAACAAATACTTTCTCAATGAAAAGAATAGCGCTAATATTTTTTTTGGTTTCGTTTACTGTTCTTGGGCAAAAAAAAGGGCAGGTAGATTTAAGTACGCCCAGGGCAACCCTGTACACGCATATTTATTTTCTCATGCCAGAGAATTATGACGCATCCAAATCAGCGGCCACCATCAAGGGACTCCCTGAAGCTGAGGCTGAATTCGCTGCCAAAAGAATCAAGGAAATTCTTGACGGAAACGGGCTGATCATTAATTTTTCAAAACTTCCGACAGACCCTAATTATGCTGATACTATTGGTTTTGCTGCGAGAAAGTTGGATTACAACAAGCATCGTTTCGCTCCTTTTCCATTGAGGCTTCCTGAAGTTTACCTGGAAAAGTCAGGAAATAATTGGTATTATTCAAAAGAAACCATTGAAAATTTGGACTTGCTCTATAAAAATACCTTTCCATTGGAATTTTCATGGTTTAATGAACGCTTTCCGCAATTTTTCAGGATGACGGTGAAGGATGTGCTGATTTGGAAACCCGTTGCGGTTTTGATCATTTTGATCATTTGTGTGATACTGTTTTTCATTCTTGAACCTGTCATGTTTTTCTTACTCAGGTCATTACAAAGAATTTTCTTCCGGAAAGTATCGGATGGGAAGACCATGGAAATCTTACACGAACTGGCCAAGCCAATTGTGTTCATCGTGGTGCTGAGGTTTATTAAAAAAATCCTTCCTTCTTTACAGATGGTACAATTGAATGCCCTGCTGTTGACAGGGCTGAAGATTGCAGAGACAGTATTCTGGATCTTTGTCGTCCTTAAATTATTAAAAGTCATATTGAATTTTTATCACGAGCATAAGCCTGATGAAAAAACCAAGCTTGATAAGCAATTGGCGCCAATTTTGAATAAGGTTTTGCAAAGTATTGTAGTGCTGATTGGATTTTTACACATCCTTACCCTTTTCGGAGTGGATCCTACCACAGTGCTGGCAGGTGCTTCTATTGGAGGTGTGGCGGTCGCTTTTGCAGCTCAGGATTCTGTTAAGAATTTGATTGGCACCATGGTTATTTTTCTCGATAAACCTTTTCAGTTAGATGACTGGGTTGAATTCGGCGGGGTAGAAGGTTCAGTTGACGAAGTTGGGTTCCGTTCGACCAAAATAAGGGCTGCTGACACCACCTTGTATCAAATTCCGAACAGTAAG
>CBDUAP010000156.1:0-7386 GCA_965365165.1 uncultured Flavobacteriaceae bacterium | reverse complement strand
TCCATTATGATTACGCCAGTTACGGCGAATAATAACAAAATCTCCATAAATTTTGGTATAAACCATTCCAGAGTAGCCATTCTTTATCTCCGATAAATAGGGACCTCTTGATTTGAATTCAAAACTGATAAATATCATTGCTGCCTCAAGCATTTATGATTAGTTTTGAAGACTTTAAAGATTTTTTGAGGGGAAAACTTTAAGGGTTGGCTATGTAAAAGAATGCAATAGATTGAAAAACCGGATGATTGATTTTATCCGGTTTTTTTATTACAAATGAAAAACTGATAGAGGGAAAGATTGGATATTATTTTGCCCTTATCCCATGTTAAAAGTCTTTTAGCAAGCTGGAATTAAAACAGTATTTCGTAACTTTAAAGATGCTTATTATAAATAAAGCACTTAAAGTTTTTAATTCACCCTAAAAAGATTTGTAATGAAGCCCCTCGTCTTACTTTTCTTCCTTTTGTTACCTATAGTCATGATTTCTCAGGCCATCAGAATTACTGAAGATGCAGCTCGAGAGGTGATTGATAAAATGGAACCGGCCCCAATAGAAATTGTGGAGGTAAAGACCCTTAAAAAATGGAAGGCCCTGGAACTGAGTCATGAAATGAAACCTCAAATGAATTATAATGTGGTTCGCGTAAAATACAAAACAGAAGACAGCCTGAAGCTTGTCATCATTGACATGCATCTGGTTCCGATACATTATGACTTCAGAAAAAATGAATAAAATAGGGTAATTTTTGAGAGATGGCCCACTTGCAGTTTGTGCAAAGCTTTTGGACTGATATCCTGAAAAAAGTGCGCATGACTGGACTCGAACCAGCACGTCCTTGCGAACACAGCCCCCTCAAGGCTGCGTGTCTACCAATTTCACCACATGCGCTAATTAAGCAGGTACAAATCTAAAAAAAATCCCGCCACTGCGGGATTAAATTTTTCAATTTTTTGTGACCTGGCTGGGGCTCGAACCCAGGACCCTCTCCTTAAAAGGGAGATGCTCTACCAACTGAGCTACCAGGTCAAATAATTCGGATGCAAAGATACATTCAATTATTAATTATCCAAGTCTTTTTAATAAAAAAAAAATAAAGATATTTGACAGCAAATTACGCTACTATTAATCAATAATTTATGAAGATCGTTTTATTAGGATACATGGGCAGTGGAAAGTCAACCCTGGCAAAACTTTTGGCAGAAAACCTAAAGCTGGATATAATTGATCTTGATGAGTATATCGTTGAGCGTGAGGGAATGAGTATTTCAGACCTCTTTGAAAATAAAGGAGAAATTTACTTCAGGCTCCAGGAAAGCAAGTACTTAAAAGAAATTCTTGGCCTGGAAAATAACCTCATACTGTCATTGGGTGGAGGGACTCCTTGTTATTCCAATAATATAGAAGTGATCAAGAACCGATCGCTTTCTTTTTATCTGAAGGCAAGTATCGACACCTTGTGTAATAGACTCCGAAGCGAAAAGGCGCAGAGACCATTGATTGCGTCTTTAGGAGATGATCAGCTCAAAGAGTTTGTTGCTAAGCATCTGTTTGAACGAAGAAGCTTCTATGAACAGGCAAGCTCTACCATAACAATTGACGACAAAACCGTTGAAGAATTGCTTGAGGAGATGCTGCAAGTTTTATAAAAATAAACTATTCCAGGTAGGCGACCGCTTTGTTGTCTTTGAATTCAACACTGATGTGCTCTTGAAGGGAGGTAGACAGTGAAATCCCTTTAAAATCGGCTTTGATCGGATATTTTTTGTGGTTGCGATTGACCAGTACAGCCGTTTTAAATCTTTTTAACGGAACTTCGAGAAATAATTTAGCAGCATAGATCAAAGTGGTTCCTGAATTCAACACATCATCTACTAAAACCAGGGGTTTGTTTTTATATGCCGAGGCCGGAAGACTCGTTTCAACTAATTCAAGAGGCTTTTTTTTATTCATCACAACGGCGCACAAGGTTACTTCAAGAGGAGAAATCTCAGTAAGCATGTCCTTTAATTTCTGGGCAAATACAAATCCATTTTGCTGGATTCCAGCCAGGATCACTTCTTTTTCATTGATATTGGTTTCGTAAATTTCATAAGCCATTCTTCTGATCTTATGCTGTATTTGCTCATTGTTTAAAATAATGGATTTGTTCATACCAATTCAATTTTTCTTTTCAAAAATAATAAAAAGTTCCCTCCCAAGTCTCGGTTTTATCGAATTATAACAGGGCGCAAGGGTCTTTAATGTAAATTGTTCCTGAAAAGCGAGGCTGTAAGCATCTGCATCACCACCAAATGGGGGTCCTTCATCAGTTAATCTGAAGTCGAAAAGAAGCCCCACGAGTTTACCATTTATTTTAAGTAAAGATGTCATTTTATTGATATAATCCATTCTAAGAGAAGGGTCTAACGCGCAAAAAAATGTTTGTTCAAAGATCAGGTCATAAGCGCCTTTATGGTCAAAAAAATCCTGTTGAACCAATTTTGCTTCAGGAAAATCAGGGATTCTTTTTTTTAAATTGGCAAGGGGTTCTTCGGCCAGATCCAGCACAGTAATATTTTTGAATCCCTGTTCGTACAGATAAGCTGCTTCATAGGCATTTCCGGCCCCGGGAATCAATATGGACATTTCTTTATTGTTCAATTGATCTATATAGGCTTTGATGGGAGGGGAGACCTCTCCAAGATCCCAACCTGTTTGGCCAGACTGGTATTTTTCGCTCCAGAAGTCCTGGTCAAAAATCGAAGTCTTCTTCATTATAAGTATCTATATCTCGGCGGTCTTTTTTTGTAGGCCGGCCGCTTCCTTTTTTACGGTAATAATCCTTTGAAAATTTCAAAAGCTCCTGATTATCAAATGCCGATGCAGGGGTTATGTCTTTTCGATACAGGTCTACTAATTTGGCCCCTACACGGTTGGCCGGAACATCAAGTACGAGTATCTCATAGTTGACCTGGTTTTTTCTAATGGTTATTTTTTCGCCTGAAAACACCTCTTTGGAAGGTTTGATGTTGCTTCCATTGATTTTAACATGTCCCTTTTTACAAGCTTCTGTTGCAATGCTTCTGGTTTTATAGTATCTCGTGCACCAAAGGTACTTGTCAATGCGCATGATAAACTATTTTATGGAGCGGAGTTTACTCGCCTTTTCAAGAAACTCAGGATTGTTTTTAAAAACAGAGTGGTTGATTTTTTCATTCGATCTCGGATCAAACACCTTTTCGTAAGCCTGTACTTTTCCATAATCTGTCTTGGCGCTTACTCCCAGGATATCATTTATAGCTGTTCTCAACATGGGCTCCTCACTGTCTCCGATCACCCCAAGATTTCCAATGTCTTCTGTTTGGTATAAATCAGGTTCGAGGCCTCCTGCTACGCTTTCTCCATTTTTATTTACGTACTTCAGAACAATGGGCTGCATGGCATAAGTGTGATTCCGGTTCACATCTTTCTTCGTGAAGTTAGGAGAATCATATAAGGTATAGGAGCCTGTATATTTCCCAAAGGTTCTTTCACCAATGATCGTTACGTCAATATAGGGTTGTAACCCGACGATGACAACTTCACTAGCAGATGCTGACCTGTCTGTTGTAATCACGTGCACCTCATTTAAATTCAAGCTGTTGATTTCTTCACCAATAGAAGTTTTATCAACAAACCTGTCTAAATAATAAGCTTCCCCCGCTTCTTCATAGATAGGTTGAACCTTGCTGTTGAATTGATCCATCACGAGTAGTTCACCGGTAAACTGACCCGTGATCATGCTGGACAATGACCGGGCTACATAGCCATACCCACCAGGATTGTACCTTAGGTCCAAAACCAGATTTGTAATATTTTCATTTTTGAAGGTCAAAAAAGCCTCGTTTAATTTACTTTCGGATGCGTCACTAAAAAAAGTGTAGTGAATGTAACCTATTTTCTTTCCTCCTTCTTCAATGATACTGGTTGTGTGCACATTGTTTTCTACGTATTCGGTTTTTGTCAGTTCCACAACCTCTCCTGTAGGTGCAATTGTATTCCCCTCCAATTTAGCCAGCGTTAAAGTATAGGTGTCGTTATTGAACAACAAATCCATGTAATTTTCAATGGTTAAAGGAATGTCATTGACAGCTGTAAAAAGATCACCTCTTTTGATGTTTTTGTCGGAAGCATCAGAGTCAGGCAAAATTAAACGAACATAACCGAATACCTCATTTGATGTTGCTGAATAACGAACCAATTGAAAATCAACTCCGTTTGAATTTGACGTTTGATTCAGATAATTCTCCAATTCATTGTAGTCGTCTACAATCCAGCTATATACGTCTACATTGGCACGGTCATAGATCAAACTTTCGAAGAATTCTTCCGGCTGGGGAGCAACCTGGAGGAAATCATTATATTCCTGTTGGGATGCAAATCGGTCATCTGCAAGATTAGGCACATTTTCCTGCCATAGGTACCAGGTGTTCAGTCCACTCCAAACAAAATCGTTAATTTCAAAATATTCATTATCAGGGGTTGAAGGCGTATCATTGAAATCCACTTCATCACTGCAACTGCCCAGCCCGGTCAGCAAAATGATGAAGATCCATAAGCTCATATATCTTTTCATATTCTCTTTATTTGCATGCAAAAATAACCATTTTTTTACTTTTTTTTTATTTCCGTGTAACAAATAAGCCTCTGTGTCGTGTTAAAGTTGTAGCAGTATTTGATAAATTGCTTTTTTATTTAGAATCAATGAACCAAAAGGAATTTCTAGAAACGGTTTTACCATTTAAGGACAAAGTTTTTCGTTTAGCGAAACGGTTGCTCGTATCATCCGATGAAGCTGAAGATGCTACCCAGGAGCTTTACTTCAAACTTTGGAAAAACAAAAGCAAGATTGAAAATTATGAAAATGTTGAGGCTTACGCCATGATGATGACAAAAAATTACTGTCTGGATCAGTTAAAATCAAAGCGAGCTTCTAATTTAACACTGGTTCACAGCAATTATAAGGACGAATCAGCCGAGCTGGAAACAAAGGTAGAGTTCAAAGACAGTTCAAGAATCATAAAAAAAATGATGAATGACCTGCCCGAAAAACAACGAATGATCATTCAATTGAGAGATGTTGAGAACTATGAATATCATGAAATTGCAAAAATAATGAGTATGGAACCCACAGCAATAAGGGTGGCGCTTTCAAGAGCAAGAAAAACATTAAGGGAAAAATTTATTAAAAAACAGAATTATGGAATTGGCTAAAATTGAAAATTTACTGGAAAAATATTTCGAGGCGAAAACCACAATTGCGGAGGAAAAAGTCCTAAAGGATTATTTTTCAAACGCAGAAGTTCCTGAACATTTAAAGGAATACAAAGACATGTTTAACTTTTTTAGCGACAGTTCTTTGGAAACTTCAAACAGGAGAATTCAATTGACCAGGAAAAAAATAAACATCCAGTGGCTGTCCATTGCCGCCATGTTCATCTTCTTTATAGGAATCTATGCGGTATATCAGCAAAATGAAAATGAAAAAGAAGAAGCAAGACTAGCGTATATGGAAACTCAAAAGGCCCTTGAGCTGATCTCTAAAAGTCTAAATAAAGGGACAGGAGCCATAGCTCAATTGGATAATTTTAACAGAGGTACTGAAGCCATATCAGCCTTGCAGACCTTCGAGAAAACACAGAATAAAATATTTAATAAATAAAATCAGTCTAATTTAAAATAAATACCATGAAAATCAATAGAATCTTTTTAACAATCGCTTTGGTCATGTCAGTTTGGATTTCCAATGCACAATCACAGTTTGATAAATTTGAAGAAATCGAAGGGGTTACCTCGGTCATCGTAAATCAGAAGGCCTTTTCTTTAATGAGTAAAATAGGATCAGAATCGGATGACGAATATCTGGGCCTGATCAAGAACATTGAATCTTTGAAAGTTTTTGCAACAGAGAGCGTTGAAGTCGCGAAACAGATGGAAGCAGCTGTCAAGAGCTATTTAAAAAATGCGAACCTGGAAGAACTCATGCGGGTCAAAGACGGCGACAGCAATGTTACCATTTATGTTAAGGAAGGAAAATCTGAGGATTTTGTAAAAGAGTTGTTTATGTTTGTAAAAGACAGTGAAAACAGTTCCAAAGAATCTGTCATCATATCTTTAACAGGAGACATCGACTTGAATCAAATTGCAAAATTAACAGAAAAAATGGATCTTCCCGGAGGTGAACACCTGGAAAAAGCCAATAAAAAATAAACAGCGATACAATGAAAAATAAAATAAAAAACAGCTTTTTGCTTATTTTGACAGCCATTTTATTCATGGCATGTAATAAACAGCCCAGTGTACAGGAATATTATGTGGAAAAACAGGATAATGGGAATTTCATTGCAATAGACCTGCCTGCGAGCATCATCAAACTTAGCGAGAATGCTTCTGAAGAAACTAAGGAAACCCTGGCAACTATTAAAAAACTGAATATTTTAGCCTTTCAGGTCAATGATGAAAACAAGGCCGATTATGAGACTGAATATGCAAATATCAAAGCAATCCTGAAAGGGGATCAGTACAATGAGCTGATGAGAATGAAACATGAAAATTTCAATATCGTCATCAATTATCAGGGAGAAGATGATTCTGTAGATGAGTTTCTTCTTTTTGCCTCCGATCGCAAGCAGGGGTTTGCATTGGCAAGGATCCTGGGAGACAATATGGAACCTGCCAAGATCATGAAATTGGCAAATGACATGAAGGGCCTTGATGAGGACGGATCAGGATACTCAGAATTGACAAACCTGTTTAAAGGGTTTGGTGACAATTAAATTTTATACACTTCAGTAAAAGCTGTTTTAGTTCGCTAAAACAGCTTTTTTTTAACCATATTTTAACTTCATCAATCGTAATTATTCGCATATATTTGTCCTTCAACAGATTAATTATAGAATTTTTATGAAATTTAAACTACTATTGCTTTGCTGTTTTTTGGCATTTGGAGTATCCTTTGCCCAGGAAAATGAACAGATAAATACAGCATATCGAGCGGAAAGAGAAAAGGTTAATGATTTGGTTCATACCAAATTGAAGGTAAGTTTTGACTATTCAAAAAGGTATTTGCTTGGAGAGGCATGGATCACCTTAGAACCTCATTTTTACAGTGTCAATGAATTGGAGCTTGATGCCAAATCTATGCTCATTCACAAAATTACTTCAGCAGGAAAAGACCTTAAATATGAGTACGACGGAAACAAATTAAAGATCAAGCTGGGAAATACGTATGGGAAAGGAGATCAATATACGGTTTACATCAATTATACTGCAAGACCCGAAGAAGTTGAGCAGGAAGGAAGTGCTGCCATTTCCAGTGCCAAAGGATTGTATTTTATAGACCCGGACGGAACTGATCCTAAAAA
>CBDUAP010000155.1:0-7481 GCA_965365165.1 uncultured Flavobacteriaceae bacterium | reverse complement strand
GCAAGTATTTACAATGCCATGCCTATTGAAAGCGTCCAGGTTTTGGTAGATGCCATGCGAGCCGTTTAAAAGAAATTACAATAAAATAAATAATATACAATGAAAGTATTAGCGAATGACGGATTAGCAACAAGCGGAGTGGTGGCTTTGGAAAAAGCTGGATTTGAAGTGATTTTGAAGACAGTGGCACAGGAGCAACTTGCCGATTTTATCAATAAAAATGAAGTGGATGTGCTGCTGGTCAGAAGTGCGACAAAAGTAAGAAAGGACCTTATTGACGCTTGTAAGTCACTTAAAATTATCGGTCGCGGAGGTGTAGGCATGGACAATATAGATGTTGATTATGCCAGGAGCAAGGGTATCAAAGTGATCAATACCCCGGCAGCCTCGTCGCATTCAGTGGCGGAACTGGTTTTTGCCCACTTATTCGGAATGGTTCGGTTTTTACATGATTCTAACCAGAACATGCCACTGGAGGGTGATTCTAAATTTAAAGAATTAAAGAAAGCTTATGCCAAAGGGGTCGAATTAAAAGGAAAAACGTTAGGTATACTCGGGTTTGGACGAATTGGCCAGGCAACAGCAAAAATTGCCCTTGGGGTAGGAATGAAAGTTGTGGCCTTTGATCCTTTTATTGAAAAAGCAACCGTAAGCCTCGAATTCTTTGACGGACAGCAGGTAGATTTTAAAATTGAAACCATATCTAAAGACGCTGTGTTAAAACAGGCTGATTTTTTATCCCTTCATGTCCCTGCCCAAGAAACCTATGTGATAGGAGCAAAAGAATTTGAAATGATGAAAACAGGTGCTGGTATCGTAAATGCTGCCCGGGGTGGTGTTATTGACGAAAAAGCGCTCATCAAAGCGATTGAAGACGGTAAAATATCAAATGCAGCCCTTGACGTATTTGAAAATGAACCAAGCCCCGCAATCAATTTATTGATGAACAGGAATATTTCCCTTACACCTCATATTGGTGCTGCCACACAGGAAGCCCAGGACAGAATAGGTGAAGAACTGGCCTCACAGATCATTGAGATCATGGCTTGATTTAAATCCTTTTTTATTCTTAATAGAGATTTATTAATTCAGTAATAAATCTCTATTTTTGTTTCGCGCTTTGGCAGTCTTTAGTCCGGTGCCTTCAAAACCTTAACCTTGTTTATATGGCCACAGTAAAACCCTTTAAAGCGATCCGTCCTACAAGAGATAAAGTCGCGCTGGTTACCACCAGGTCCTATGAGATTTACACAAAAAAGGAGTTGAATGACATTCTTAGAATGAATCCTTATTCCTTTTTACACATCCTCAAACCCGGTTTCAAATTTCAGAAAAGCGTTCGGGGTAAGCAAAGGTTTAAAATGGTGCATAACAGATATTGTGAATTCAAAGAAAACGGCATCTTTAAAAAGGAGGAACAACCATCCTACTACCTCCATGAAAAAACCTATCAGGGAACTACCTTTTGGGGTATCATAGCCCTTGCTTCCTTAAAGGACTACGAGGAAAATGTGATCAAACGACACGAAAAGACCCTGAGCAGGCGTGAAGAATTATTTGGAAATTATCTTGAAGTTACCGGATTTAATGCAGAACCCGTTCTCATAACATATCCTGATGACGAATTCCTTGGCTCCTTGATTGAAAAATATAGAAAAATAAGAGCCGAATATGAATTTACGACCAATAAGGAGAGAACGCATCAGCTCTGGATCATCAACGATGATGAAGAAGTGGAGCGGATAAAAAAAACCTTTGAAAAGATGCCCGCCTTGTACATTGCTGACGGACATCACAGAACGGCTTCATCAAATTATTTGTATAAAAAACTGGCTTCTCGAAAAGCAAATCGGGCACAGGAACTCAGTAAATACTTTATGGCGTATTTCATACCACAATCAAATTTAAAAATTACCTCATTCTACCGCTTTGTCAAAAATCTCAATGGTTTAACAAAAAATGAATTTTTAATGGCCCTTGATGAGTTTTTTAGAATTGACAATATGGGGGATCAATTTTATAAACCCTCAAAGAAGCATCATTTTTCAATGTATCTCGATGGCGATTTTTACAAATTATACCTTCGAAAATCAAAATATGCTCCTCAGAGCGTACTTGACGGTCTCGATTCACAAATCATGTTCAAATACATACTTGAACCCATTTTAGGCATTCATGATCCATCGCGTGACAAGAACATTTCGTATGTTCCTGAAATTGGGAATGAAATGCAACTAAAGAACCTGGTAGACTCAGGAACATTTAAAATTGGCTTTGGATCCTTTGCAGTTTCAGTGGATCAGTTAAAATCGGTGGCCGACAATAATTTGACCATGCCTCCCAAAAGCACCTATGTTGAGCCCAAGCTGCGCAGCGGCCTCACCATTTATCAATTAAAATAATTTATAAAAAGTATCACATGTTTGTCAAGGAGAAGCTCAAATCATTTTTAGAAAATATTCCGAAGGGCGTCACACTGGTTGCCGTTTCAAAAACCAAGCCCGTAGCTGATATTCAGGAAGCATACGACGCGGGCCATCGTATTTTTGGAGAAAACAAGGTTCAGGAGATGGTCAATAAGCATGAAGTACTTCCCAAAGACATCCAATGGCACATGATAGGACATGTGCAGCGGAATAAAATAAAATACATGGCCCAGTTTGTAGCGCTTATCCATGGTGTTGACAGTATAAAAACCCTGCAAGAAATTGACAAACAAGGGAAAAAGCACAACAGGGTCATCAAGTGTCTGCTTCAGGCCAAAATCGCAAGCGAGGAAACCAAGTTTGGATTGGGTTTTGATGAGTTAAGGGACATTTTTAATTCCGGATTGCTTCAAAGGCTGGAAAACGTTCAGGTTGTCGGTTTGATGGGTATGGCAAGCTTCAGCAACGATTTGGTAAAAATATCCCGGGAATTTGCTTCTTTGAAATCATTTTATGACGAATTTAATGCGTCAAACTTTGAATTATCAATTCTTTCAATGGGAATGAGCGGTGATTTCAAAATTGCCATTGAGAATGGGAGTAATATGGTTCGGGTGGGCAGTGCCATATTCGGGGAAAGAAATTATATTGCTTAAACAATCTGTAAATTAGGCAGTTAGAATAAAGGTCTCTATCTTTAATCAGTGCATGATCTTAAATAATAATTCTTTGAGGATATCCCCATGTTTTAGATTGCTGGCCCCTACCCCTTTGCTTTTTAAATCGGCTTCCCGCAACTTGCTAATGACCTGAGCCACTTTTCTCATAGGGTAATTTCTGGCGGCACTTTGATATTCATTTACAAAATAAGGGTTGATCCTCAATACCTTGCTTACATTGATTTTTCCCTTGTCTTTCAATCCATGATACAAGAGCAACTGGGAAAAAAAACTGTTCAATAAGGATATTGTCATCACCAACGGATTGCTGCGGGGGTTTTGAGAAAAATAAGTCGCAATCTGGTTTGCCTTGACAAATTGTTTTTCTCCAATGGCTTTTCTTAATTCAAAATTGTTAAAATCTTTACTGATCCCAATATTTTTCTCAATATCAGTCGGCGTAATCGTAACTCCCTTCTTAAGAATAAGGGTTAGTTTATCAAGTTCATTGTCAATCTTGGAAAGGTCCGTTCCTAAAAACTCAACCAGCATATGAGCCGCTTTTGGTTCAATCCTGAATTCTTTATCCCTTAAATTCGTGCTAATCCATTCACTAACCTGATTCTCATATAGTTTTTTGCTTTCAAACAAGCATCCGCTGCTGGCCACGAGCTTTGAAAGTTTCTTTCTTTTGTCAAGGGTCTTGTATTTATAACAAATTACCAGAACTGTTGACGGCTGCGGATTTTCTGCATAATTGCACAAATTGTCAATGCTTCTTGACAGGTCTTGCGCTTCCTTGACTATAATGACCTGTTTTTCGGCCATCATCGGAAAGCGCTTGGCATTGGCAATTATATCCTCAACAGTAACGTCTCTTCCATAAAGCACCATTTGATTGAAACCCCTTTCTTCTTCTGATAAAATGTTGTTCTCAATATAGTCTGAAATCTTATCAATATAGTAGGCTTCTTCGCCCATTAAAAAATATATGGGCTTGATATTTTTGGAATTGATTTCCTCAACGATCTGTTTGATTCTATTCATAAATTATAAGAAGTTCCTTACTTTTACACCATGACAGACCTCAACTTGCCAAAGTATTCGTTCAGGATCAAAAATAGAGAAAATAAGCTTTATATATTTGATAAGGTCCGAAAAAAAAATGTGGTCCTTACCCATGAAGAATGGGTGCGTCAGAATTTTGTTGAATTTCTTCATCGCGAAAAAAAATACCCGCTTTCAATCATTGCCCTGGAAAAACAATGTATGGTAAATCAAAGGATTAAACGTACTGATATTCTGGTTTTCGACAAATCAGGGAATCCAGATATTATTGTTGAATGCAAGGCACCACAAATCAAAATTGATCAAGGTACGTTTGACCAGATTGCACGCTACAACATGGAACTCAATGCAAGATATCTTATTGTGACCAATGGGATGGAACATTTTTATTGTCAGATGGATCATCAGGAGAAGCGATATACCTTTCTAAAAGAAATACCAAATTATTCCTAAAAACAGAGGGATTTATAGTTTTGAAACCTGAAAAATCCTATGTTTGCAATCCTTAAATAAATAATTTTACCAGACTTGAGAATAGCGATCGTAATTTTAAACTGGAACGGAAAGAACCTTCTTGAAAAATTTCTTCCTTCTGTGGTTGCCTACAGTCAGGATGATGCCGAAATCTATGTAGCTGACAATAACTCAACGGATGATTCCGTCGCTTTTCTTAAAAAATACTTTCCAGGCGTTAAAATCATTCAGAACGAAATCAACGGAGGTTATGCAAAAGGTTACAACGACGCCTTGAAAAAGGTAAATGCTGACGTGTATGCCCTGGTGAATTCTGATATCGAAGTTACAGAAAATTGGCTCAAGCCAGTCATCAAGGCCTTTCAGGATAATGAAAATACGGCAGTCATCCAACCCAAACTTTTGGATTTTAAGGATAAATCAAAATTTGAATATGCAGGTGCGGCCGGAGGTTATGTCGATTTTATGGGTTACCCGTTTTGCAGGGGCAGAGTATTTATGAACCTGGAAAAAGACATGCACCAATTTGATGATATCACTGATATTTTCTGGGCATCAGGAGCCTGTTTTTTTATCAAATCGGAGGTTTATCACATGCTCGGTGGTTTTGATGAACAATATTTTGCACATCAAGAGGAAATTGACCTTTGCTGGCGTGTTCAAAATGAAGGTTATTCTATTAAATATGTTGGGACTTCAGAGGTCTACCACGTTGGAGGGGCCACTTTGCAGGAGTCCAATCCGCAGAAAACGTTTTTGAATTTCAGAAACAGTCTTTTTACCATAGCAAAGAATGTTCCTAAGAGATTTGTTTTTATTGTCATCTTTTTACGCCTTTTACTGGATGCCGTCGCAGGTATTAAATTTGCAATTGAATTAAGACCGGTCCACACTCTGGCGATCATCAAGGCACATTTGAGTTTTTACAGATACCTTCCAAAAATGATGTCAAAAAGAAGGGCCTTATCTTTTAAGCAAACAAATTATTTTTATTGTTTCAGTATCGTCTGGCAACACTTTATCCTCAGAAAAAAAAGGTTTATTGATCTTTAAGATCTTTGAAAAACCTTATCATTATTTAGTATTTATACTACCTTTTTTACTCTTTAACTGAATTGTCATTTAATTCCCTATATTTGAATTCATGGCCCTGAGGCCTTATGAGCTTTTTTTAATTACGCCGGAATAAGGCTTTTTGCAACTGGGACTTCTGTAAGTCAAAAAATGATGATCTCGTGATCCATAGAATAAACCTACATATATATTTTAAGTGAAGTTAAGTGAAGTAATAAAAATGGCACTAAAGGGGCTTATACTTTGCCTTTTGATCACCTGCTGTTCTTGCACCGGTAAAAAGGAATCTTTGAACAGTGATCAGAAAAATCAAACCGAGCCCGTTGACTATGATCTTCAAGACATCATTGATGCAGGAGTGCTAAGAGTGATCACTACATACTCTCCCACAGGATATTTTTTATACAAAGGAAAAGTCATGGGCTTTGAGTATGAAATATTCAAGAGACTGGCCGATCATCTGGGTACTTCACTAGAAATTGTTCTTGCAAAAAATGTTGATTCTGTGATTCCGATGCTGAATCGCGGCGAAGGAGATATTATTGCCCTGGGTTATACCATTACATCTGACAGAAAAGAAAACGTAAATTTCACAGAGCCTTACCTGATAACCCACCAGTCGCTTATTCAACGGAAACCAGATAATTGGCGCAAAATGACCTTGGATGACATAAAAAATAATCTGGCAACAGATGTTGTCGACCTGATCGGTGATACCGTTTCGGTTAGAAAAAATTCCTCTTATTATTTAAGGCTGAAAGAACTGACCAATGAATTGGGCGATAGTATTTATATTGACATCCTTCCCGGGGAAATGTCGGATGAACAAATTATTCAGATGGTTTCTGTAGGAGATATCAAATATTCCATCATTGACGATCACAAAGCTTCCATACACAGCAGTTATTTTTCAAATATAGATGCAGACACCCCTGTAAGTTTGTCTCAAAGAATTGGATGGGCCGTAAGGAAAACTTCACCGGAACTGCTTGATCTCATCAACGAGGGGCTAATTTCAATCAAGAAAAAGCCTGATTACAATATGATCTATAAAAAATATTTCCAGAATAAGAACCAATTCAACAGAAGGCTTGACAGTGAATATTATACCGGAACCACGGGCAAATTCAGTGAATACGATGCCATGGTCAAAAAATATGCCGAATTTCTGGGTTGGGATTGGGTTTTGGTGAAATCCCTTATTTATCAGGAATCCATGTTTGACCCGGGCAATGAATCATGGGCAGGTGCTTCAGGCCTGATGCAACTTATGCCGTCAACGGCAGAGGAAATGGGAGTCACTGATATCAATGATCCGGAACAAAACATCAAAGCAGGAAGCAAGTATTTAAAGAAAATGTATGAAAATTGGGAGCACATTCCGGATTCAGTACAACGTATCAAATTTGCAATGGCGTCCTACAACTGCGGTCTTGGACACGTTCAAGATGCGCAAAGACTGGCCCATAGTTTTGGTGCGGATTCTCTTCGCTGGGATGATGGAGTAGATTTTTATGTGCTCAATCTTTCAAAACCTGAATACTATAATCATAAAGTTGTCGAATTTGGCTACGCAAGAGGCTATGAACCTTATGAGTACGTAAGGGATATCTTTGACAGATATAAAAAATACAAGACCTTTACCCAACGATAATTTCTTTAGACAATACCATGAGTATCTTCGACTTTCTAGACCTTTTAGGAACAGCGAGCTTTGCCATTTCCGGAGCCTTGTTTGCCATAAAAAAAAGAATGGACACCTTTGGGGTACTTATTATTG
>CBDUAP010000154.1:0-7485 GCA_965365165.1 uncultured Flavobacteriaceae bacterium | reverse complement strand
ATGTTTCTTTTTAGGGAAGGTCTCACATACTTGTGAACTTATTTACTTTATGTTTCATCAACCGTTATCCAAATATACTTTTTTGACAACAATATCCTTCCGACACGCAAAGTCGGAACCCATAAAAATAGGCTCCTCAACTATTTCGATGACCTTCAGAGATTGGCCGCTGATAAAAAAAAAAGGGTGTTGGGGAACAAAAATGATAGTTTCGTCCAAATCAAAACGTTTATTGACCGAGACATAGTTAAATTGTTCCACAATTTAACTATGACAATTCTATCATTATGATCAATAAATTCCTACTGACCACTGCAATCGCATTCATCTTTTTGGGGTGTAAAGAAAACCCGGCCGAAGTGGTTTATAATCCCGAATTCATCAAAAACAGAAACGTAAGCTGCGAAACTCAGGGCCCAAAACCTTTGGCTGCTAGCTTTTTTTCACTGTTTTCAAACGGAGCTGATGAAACCAAATACAATCATCCCAGATATTTAGCAGCCGGCACACCCTCAGGTTTGCCCGCCATTATTCCCAATGACAACCGGACACCTGCGGGTACTGTTCAAAATGAAACCCTTGACCTCAACCTTGAAGTTAAATGGGGAGATTTCAGAATGGAAACCGATGACCGGCCCGGGCTAAAAATGGTAGCCATGGGTGAAATTGGCAAAGAAGCCTCAATTCCTTCACCACTCATCAGGGTGCGTCAAGGCACCCGTATTCATGCTAAAATAAAAAACACCCTGGTCGACTCAACGATTACCGTATACGGGCTTCAGAAAAGGCCTTACACCAAAAATGACAGTCTGCTGATTCTTCCCGGAAAAACTGGGGAAGTTACTTTTGAATCGGGCGCAGCCGGAACCTACATGTACTGGGTGAAACTAGGGAAAGGACATAAAAAAAGGAGGTTCCCGGATGAAGATGAGCAGCTGGCGGGCGCTTTTATCGTGGATCCTGTTGAAGGACCTTCAGATGACAGGGTTTTTGTCATCAATGTATTCAGTAATTTCATTGATGATGAAAAAGTGTCGCCCAAAGGTGTGGAGGCCCTGACCATCAACGGACGGTCATGGCCGTTTACAGAAAGGATCCAACCTGCGGTTGGAGATACGCTGAACTGGAAGGTGATCAATGCTTCAAACAGACAACACCCGATGCATCTTCACGGTTTTTATTTTGACGTCCTTGAATTGGGCAACACAAAAGAATCAACCGTTTTTCCAGAAGAACAAAGAAAAAAAGTGGTCACAGAAACCCTTACCGGCAAAAAGACGATGTCAATGCAATGGATTCCGCAAAGACCGGGAAACTGGTTATTTCATTGTCACCTGTCTTTTCACGTAGCAGGATGGATCCGGTTGCCCGGAGCTGAATTACTCGACCCGGAAGGTACCCACCAGCATATGGCAGGACTGGTCATGGGAATACAGGTCAAAGATGGCGCATCGGATCTCATTTCTAAGGGTGAGGACAGAAACATGACTTTATTCGCCCGTCAGGCGGACGAGAAGAGCATGTCAATTAATTTTGAAGAGGAAAGTCCTGAACCCTCCTTCAAACCGGGTCCTTTATTGGTGCTGAAACAATACCAGACTACCCGGGTAACTGTAAAAAATGAAATGTCATTGCCTACTTCGATCCACTGGCACGGCCTTGAGATCGACAGTTGGTCAGACGGGGTCCCCAACTGGAGTTCTTCTGACGGAAAGACCTCACCGGTCATTGAGCCGGGAAGTGAATTTACTTATAAACTATCATTGATGAGGCCCGGGACTTTTGTGTACCACAGCCACCTTAATGACATCCAGCAGTTGACCAAAGGAATGTACGGCCCCATGATCGTTATAGGAGAAAACGAAGTTTACAATCCTGCCCTCGATCATTCATTTATCGTGGGCTGGAAAACGCCCAACCCGCAGTCTGGGTCTGACCTTGACCTCAACGGCTGGGATGAAGTTCCTGTGCAAAAAGCCAAGACAGGAGAAACGCACCGCCTTCGTCTCATTAATATCGGACCTGCAGGAAGGGTAAACATACAATTTACAAAGGACGGAGAGCAGGTTCCCATCAAGACCATCGCCAAGGACGGAGCTGATTTTCCAGAAGTCCAGCAAAAGGATGTAATGGTATCTCCAAAAGTAGCCGTAGGGGAAACAGCAGATTTTAACTTCACCCCCAAAGAACCAGGAACTTATGAATTGAAAGTCAAGTATATGATGGGGAACTGGACGCAGATATGGGAAGTCAGTAATGATTGATATATTTTTAGGGCTTTTTTTTAATTTGCTACTTTTATTGGAGCCTGACCGATTATAAATTTTAAAACGATGAAAAAATACAATTCTCTTTTTCTTTTTTTATTCCTTTCCATACTATTCCTGGATTCTTATGCACAAGAAGAAAAAAAGACAGATCAGGATCAAAAGGTCACGCCACTTTTTAGCAGCGATAAAGCAGTACCCATAAAATTGGATTTTTCAATTAAGGAGGTGAAAAAGCAAACCAATGACAGTACCTATATCGAAACGATCATGGGCTATGCTTCTTCAGACGGGACCTGGTCAGACATAGAGACAAAACTTCGGGTCAGGGGATATTTCAGATTGAACAGATGTACCTTTCCGCCAATCAAGCTAAAACTGAAAAAATCGGACCGGAAAAACACTTTATTTGAAGGCAACAAAGAATTAAAACTGGTACTGCAATGCAACACTAAAAAAGGAGCGGAAGATTATATCATCAAAGAGTATATGGCTTATAAACTTTATGAGTTGGTCTCAGACTATCATTACAAAACCCGTTTGGCTGATGTTTCCCTGTCAGACACAAAAGATGCAAAGGGAAAAAATTATGAAATCAATGGTTTCTTTATTGAAGATATTAAAAAAGTGGCCAAAAGGTTCGATGGAGAGGTTGTAAAAAGGTCCATTCACCCTATGGCACAGGACCCTCTGGAATCGGTTCACAATTCCTTTTTTCAGTATATGATCGGAAATACTGATTTTTCCACTTACGCACAGCACAATGAAAAACTCATCTATGTCAATAAAAATATTATACCCCTCCCCTATGATTTTGACATGTCAGGATTGGTTAATGCATCGTATGCGGCTGTTTCTGAGAAAATTGAAGAAGCCTCTAATATCAGTTCAGTCACAGACAGAGTGTACAGAGGATTTAAAAGGGACACCGAGATTATCGCTCAGGTGAGACAGGAATTCCTCGACAATCAGAACAAAATGATGGAAGTCATCGACAGCTTAGAACCCTTATTCAAAGACCCCAAAAACTTTTCTGAAGCTAAAAAATATATCATCAAATTTTTTGAAGTATTATCAGACGATAAGTTATTCCATAAAGAGATCACCCGGAACCTGAGAACCAATTAAAAAATAAAAAAAACCGTTATAGTCAATAACGGTTCTTAAATTGATTAATTCAGCAATCCTAAATTACTCCTGGCTGTGCAATTTCATCATGAGCCCTGTAAAGTCTCCGTACACCTGTTGGTACATAATTTTCCCTTCCGCATTAAAATCAAATGATTCATACAATTTAATCACGCCTGATTTTGCCTCAGTGGAATCGGTTGCAGAACGTGTGACTTTCCACATACTATAATGACGAACCGAACCATCGGGCCTTTTGGTGTCGGCATTGACACCAGGAAGCAGTACAGGTTCGTTCAACATTTTAAAATCATAGATCTCCCACATTTTTTTGTCTGTCTCCTTTATCTCAGAGAGCGTTATGGTATCTTTTTCAGCACCTACACCGGTTTCAAGCATCACAAAATCATCGGCATACATTGAGTAATCTGTATTTTCATTTTGCCAGCCCTCCAAATTGGCTAAAACAGTTTTTGAGTTTTTTTCAAAAGCTTCATTGGCAGAATTGTCAACCGGGGCAGTACAGCTTATAAAAAATATAACTGCACTTAAATAAATAATAAATTGTTTCATCATGAGAGTTAAGTTTAATTGTTAATGGTTATAAAGATATCAATTAAAGATAAATCATTTGAAAAAGGTTGGATGAAACAGGCAAATTAATGTCCGGGGCCTGTACTTTCTTTATCCAAATGAATTCATACGTGATTATACAAAAACTCCATGACGGGGGGAATATATTTCAGAGCCGGATCCATGGATGTCAACTTACTTTATTTTAAGAAACATTTTTTCGTCAAATGGTACCTTATAAATACGACTGAAGCCATTTTCGTATTGACTGATCTCAAGCATTACCTCGTCTATAGAATTCATGTCATTGACTCGCTTCACTGAACTTCTCTTACTGGTAAAGTACAAGGTATTTGATCGAACATCGACAAAGGGGCAATAATCCATGGATTTGGAATTGTAACCCTCTCCAAGGTTTACAGCTTCAGTCCATTCACCATCCTGATTTCGAAAACTGAGGTATAAATCGCCGCTCCCAAAACCATCCTTTCGGCCATAACTGGTAAAAATGATATAATCTTCCTTAGGAGAAACATAAGCATTGAACTCATGCCCTACTGAGTTAATCGCCTCACCTAATATTTTTGGTTCAGCATATCCGGAAGCTTTCCAGGCACTGCATAAAATATCATCTTTTCCTTTGGATGCATTCATGTCACTCGTAAAATACAAATTATTATTGTCTGCCAAACTTGGATAAAATTCATTAAAGGAAGTATTTACCGGGGTACCGATATTAACCGGGCTCCCCCATTCGGCATCCTTAGTTTCACGTTCAACATACCAGATATCAAAATCCTTTGGCTTATTTTCAGTATCAGTCAATGGCCTGTTCGAAGAAAAATACAATCTTAGTCCATTCTTTGAAATAAAAGGTTCAAGGTCAGAATATTTACCTGAAAAAGGCATTATTGTTGGTTCACCCCAAGCGCTATCCCGTTTTTGAATTTCTGCCAGTACAGAAAATTCACCCAACTGGCTTTGAATCGTAAAATACGCTTCATTACCTGATTCACTCAAAGCGAAATCCCTGACATTTGAAAAATTTGTTAATTGCTCAAATGCTGGTTCCACTGATCCGGAAATCTGTGCTCGAAAAACCTGAGACAACAATAAAGTTGCAATTACAAATACTACTTTTTTCATATTCTAATTATAAAGCTATTTCACATGGACCAAGGCTAAATATAAACAAATAATTAAAATGGACATCCAGGACAAAACCCCATTGTTGAATCCTTAAAAGATCTTTTGCCGCAATCCTGTTTGCCGCGCTGCCTTCTCGTCAGTATCCTTCCGCAAGGATAAGATCTTTTTAATTAAAAAAATACTTATATATTTAACAAAGAAATTTTTCGGTCATACCGTTCATTCAAATAATAAATAACACTAAAATATAGCAGCATTGAAACTACAACTTTTATTGATCAGCGCACTGTTGATTACAAATTTTACCCAAGGGCAAGAAAAAATTGACTCCCTTGCCATTCAAAAAATTAGAAATGAAGGACTTGAAAATTCTCAGGTTGAACAAATTGCATTTGAGCTTATTGATAAATCAGGGCCTCGTTTGACCAATTCCAAAGGTTATGCAAGAGCTGCTGATTATGCTGTCTCTCAACTAACAGCCTGGGGTCTGAAAAACGCTATTAAAGAACCATGGGGCGAATTTGGCAAAGGATGGGAATACAGCAAAAGCTATATCGCCATGACCAAACCCTATTACATGCCTTTTATTGCGGTTCCCAAAGCATGGTCTGCTGGCACTGACGGACCTGTTCAGGGAAAGGTTCAGGTCGTAGATATTAAATCTGAAGAAGACTTTGACAAATACAGGGGCAAATTAAAAGGTGTAATTGTTGCCTTGGTACCAGATCAGGATTTAGATCCTGGTTTTAGCCCTGATGCAAATAGGTTTACCAAAGAAGAACTTTATAAAATGCAAACCCCAAGTGAAGGCAACGAAAGATACAGCAAAGAAGCGCGCGAAAAATGGATGAAACGCAGGGCCCTGAATAAAAAAATTGCAGATTTTTTCGCAGTTGAAGAAGTTGCCCTTATTTTAAAGGGAACCAGAGGGAAACACGGAACCTTATTTACCTCAAGCCCCAGAGGTTATTTGAAAGACGCCGTACTTGGCATTCCAGAGCTTGAAATGGCACCGGAACACGTCATGCTGATGGACAGGCTTCTCGAAAATGAAGTGGAAGTAGAAATTGAGGCTGACATCCATACTTCATTCAATAATGATGACCTTCAAGGATATAACGTCCTTGCAGAAATACCCGGATCAGATAAAAACCTGGCTTCGGAAATTGTCATGCTCGGAGGTCACTTAGACTCCTGGCACGGGGCTACCGGAGCAACTGACAACGCGGCGGGTTGTATTGTCATGATGGAAGCGGTGCGCATCTTAATGGAAACGGGTTTATCACCAAAGCGGACTGTACGAATAGCATTGTGGGGAGGAGAAGAACAAGGGTTGCACGGATCCAGAAATTATGTCAAAAATCATTTGGGTGATCCTGAAACCATGGTTTTCTCAAAGGATCACGATAAAATATCTGCCTATTACAATATTGATAATGGTACGGGAAGGATCAGGGGCATCTATCTTCAGGGAAATAAAGAGGCAGGACCTATTTTCAAAGAGTGGTTCAGCCCATTTGAAGATATTATGGAAAACACCACCCTGACCATCAACAACACAGGCGGAACAGATCATCTTGCCTTTGATGCGGTCGGCATCCCCGGATTCCAGTTTATACAGGACCCTATTGAATACAGAACCAGAACGCACCACACCAACATGGACACCTATGAAAGACTGGTCATTGATGATCTAAAACAAATGGCGGTCATTGTGGCTTCATTTGTGTACAATACAGCACAACGGGAAGAGCAGATACCGAGAAAAGTTTTAAGCGTGAAGGAATAGAAGGTTTGATCAAAACCTAATTAAAACATTCAGGCCCGGGTTTAATCCGGGCCTGAATCATTTTTATAAACTACATTTTATATTACGGGCTTTTTCTACTTATATATTGGCCGAATTCAGAACGATAGCATTATAATTTCGCAGGAGAATGGTGTTCATGAACCATTTTCCATTCCCCATTTGTTTTAACAAATAATAAGGTAATCAGATTATTGACTTTAACCAGATTTCCGCCGATCATCAAATGAAAATCTGAGATAAAGGTTAAATTAGCAACATTCCCGAAGTATACAGCAACTTTCAAAGTACCGTCGACAGGAGCAAATTGTACAACTCCTCCTTCGTCTACTATTTCACCAAATAACTCACGTTCATGAGCTTCATTTTCGGCACTGCCGAAAAGTTTTCCGTCATTGAATTCAGTAAACTTGTCTCCATAGGCATGAAAAGAAATCAGCTTATCCATATATTCAGAGTTAGCTCCTTTTCCGGCACCAAGCGTTATATTTTCAGCAATAGCACCAAAAGCTGCCAGGACCTCTGCTTGCGCCTTCGGATAAGTTTGGTCAATTACAGAAC
>CBDUAP010000153.1:0-7499 GCA_965365165.1 uncultured Flavobacteriaceae bacterium | reverse complement strand
TTCTCACCCGGTCGGAAGTGAAGGGTTCACTTCCGAAAGGTTCACCTCCGAAGGGGTGGCAACATGACTCCTATTTAAAAAAAGAATCTACAAATTCGGTTTTATTGAATACCTGAAGATCATCAATTCCTTCTCCTACACCAATGTATTTGACCGGAATCTGAAACTGATCAGAAATTCCGATCACTACACCTCCTTTAGCCGTACCGTCCAATTTGGTGACAGCAAGCGAAGTGACTTCAGTAGCCTTGGTGAATTGTTTTGCCTGTTCAAAAGCATTTTGTCCGGTTGAACCATCCAATACCAACAGGACCTCATCGGGCTTGTTTGGCATTACCTTTTGCATGACCCGTTTTATTTTGGAAAGCTCATTCATCAAATTGACCTTGTTATGCAATCGGCCTGCAGTATCAATGATCACCACGTCGGCATTGTTTTTTACGGCAGACTGAATCGTATCAAAGGCCACAGAAGCCGGGTCACTACCCATTTCCTGCCTGATCATAGGCACATCAACGCGGTCTGCCCAAACCTGTAGCTGGTCTATTGCCGCTGCCCTGAAGGTATCCGCTGCCCCAAGGACCACTTTGAGGCCCTTTTTCTTGAACTGGGCAGCCATTTTACCGATGGTTGTTGTTTTACCAACCCCATTGACTCCGACAACCATGATCACGTAAGGCCTGTCTGTATCCGGAATCGTAAAATCCGTATCATTACCCGTGTTGGTCCTGGCCAGCAAAGCAGCAATTTCCTCACGCAGGATCCTGTTTAATTCTTCGGTGCCAAAATATTTATCCTTTGATACCCTTTCTTCAATCTGATCGATGATCTTTAAAGTCGTATCCACTCCTACGTCAGAGGAAACAAGCACCTCCTCCAGATTATCCAAAACATCTTCATCAACCTTGGACTTTCCGGCAACGGCTTTGGAAAGCTTATTGAAAAATGAGGTTTTGGTTTTTTCCAAACCTTTGTCTAAGGTTTCCTTCTTTTCTTTAGAAAATATATTTTTGAACAAACTCATGATTAGAACCTGAATTGAAAGATTTTTTTAGCGAACACAAAGTTAGTTAATTTATAATGGATACCCACTTGTCTTAAAATCAAAAGAGCCACTTTCTGAATGAAAGCAGCTCTTTAATATTTTTAGAGGGTAAAATTTATTTTTTGCTCAAAAAATCATTTACCTTGGTCGGATCCATAATACTTTCTACAAAAGTGTAAGCTCCTGATTTTTCAGATTTTACCATTTTTATAGCTTTGGTCAATCTCTTTGACCCTGTTTGCAATGATGCTACTGATTTCTTTGCCATGACTCTTTGTGTTATTTAATTTCCTTGTGAATTGTCATTTTTTTCAGGATAGGATTGAATTTTTTAATTTCAAGTCTGTCCGGAGTATTTTTCTTGTTCTTCGTTGTAATATAACGAGAAGTCCCAGGCTTGCCTGTTGCTTTGTGCTCAGTACATTCTAATATAACCTGTATTCTATTTCCTTTAGTCTTTGCCATCTCTTCTTATTTTTTTAAATGACCATTAGCCCTGGCTTCTGCAATCACCGCTTCAACACCTTTTTTATTGATGTTTTTCAATGCTCTAGTCGAAACCTTTAATGTGATCCATTTATCTTCAGCTGGTAAATAAAAACGCTTTTTAACCAAATTCACATTGAATTTTCTCTTGGTTCTATTCAAAGCGTGAGATACGTTGTTTCCAACCATAGCTCTCTTGCCCGTTAACTCACATACTCTTGACATTTCCTGATTGTTTTAATTGTTGTTTCAAAACGAGGTGCAAAAATAAATATTCTTTACTAATCTGACAAACTATTTTTGTTGTTTTTTAAAATTTCTTTCCTCAATAGTTCAAGTGCCTTCATTGAAGCCCTTTCAATCACTTTTTCTCTGGGTTTTCCAAAGAAGAATTCTTTTACCTCAACTCCTTTCGGGCTTGCTATGGCAATAAAGACCACCCCAACCGTTTTGTCTGTATTATCAATGGTTGGGCCGGCATTGCCCGTTGTGGCAACGGCATAATCAGTTTCAAAGAGTTTTTGACACTCCAGCGCCATTTCCCGGGCCACCTCGGCACTTACCACTGTAAACCTTTTGATCAATGCCTCAGAGACATGGAGAAGTTTCTTTTTGATTTCAGCATTATATGCCACGACACCCCCCTTTAAAAACTGTGAGGCCCCGGGTTCAGCCGTCAGCTTCTTTGATATGTCTCCCCCTGTGCAGCTCTCAGCCAGGCTCAATGTTTGCTGATGTGCCCTGAGCAATCTGTTCACTGACAATGCCAAGGTAGTATCATCTTCTTCTCCTACAATGATATCTTCAATCTGCATCTTTAACTTTCGGATCTCAGATTTCAATCCTGCTTCAAGAATCTCCAGATTTTCTCCGCGGGCGCTCAGCCGCAGGCGAACCCTTCCGTAAGAAGGAAGGTAGGCAAGTTTGATATAATCAGGAAGTCCATCCTCCCATTGCTCAAGACGATGTGCTACCCTGCTCTCTCCCATTCCGAAAGTATGAATGGTTCGATGAAGCACGTATGGCAAATGAAATGCTGACTGCAGCCCCGGTAAAACCCAGGCCTTCATGAGTCCTTTCATCTCATTGGGAACGCCGGGCAATGACACGATCACCTTTGAACCGTGCTCGAACCACATCCCTGACGCCGTACCAAGGTCATTCCTGAGAATTTTTGCCTTCGAAGGAAGCATGGCTTGCTCCAGGTCCATTGCTGTGTATCTGTATTTTATCCTGGCAAACAGCTTTTTAATATGGGCTTCTATTTCAGCTTTCCTGACCAGGGTATCCTGAAAATATTCCGCAAGGGTAAGTTTGGTTATATCATCTTTGGTAGGACCAAGACCTCCTGTGAGAATGATGATGTCCACATTGGCCATGGCCTCGTCTAGTGCCTTTATTATATGCGCCTTTTCGTCCTGTATAGAGGTAATCTGATACACCGAAATCCCTATCTGATTCAGTCTTTGCCCGAGCCATTGCGAATTCGTATCAACGATCTGACCTATAAGTATCTCATCCCCAATGGTAATAATCTCTGCCTGCATAATTGAATATTAGAAAAAGATGAACAAAGATACATAAGTACCAGCTCATTCATTGCGCATGTGAATTTTAATTCTCGTAAAATATATACAATAATGTCTATATTTACGCCCTAATTCATAAAACGAAACATCAATGAAAAAACATTTCCTAACTGCACTGCTGTTTACAGGTATTTCTGTCTTGGCGCAGTCTGAAGCTGAAAAAGCTGCATCAACCATTAGTAAAAGCGATATTGAAGGCCATATCTATTTTCTTGCCTCCGACGAACTGAAAGGCAGGGAAACGGGATCCCATGAACTTAATATTGCCGCAGCTTATTTGGCCAATAATCTGAGAAAATCGAGGGTAATTCCCGCGGGAGATAACGGTAGTTATTACCAGGATGTACCCATGGAAAAAATAAATCCACCAAAAAATATATCCCTGAAAATCAATGATCTGGAAGGTGATAAATTTTTAAGCATGTCCGTAAGCAATATGACATTCAAGGGTGAGGCTGTGTATCTGAACTACGGTTCAAAGGCCGACTTTGAAGGAAGAGATGTCAAAGGAAAACTTGTCATTGTCAAAGCGGGCACCCCAGAATCGAAAGATCCAAGAGCCAAATTCATGGCAGGGCGCGCAAAAAGGGAACTGGCCGTGAGCGGTGGCGCAAGGGCATTGATAGAACTGGCGGAAATCGAGGAAAGAATATATGCCCGTTATGCACATTATTTCAATGAACCACGAACCCAGTTAAAAAAAACTGAAGAACCTGAAAAATTCGTACACCTCTGGATGATCGATCAGGATATGGCCATGGCAGGCAACTTGGAAGAAGCAAAATCACTGAAGGCAGACCTTGCCATTGAAGGTATTGAAAAAGAAAACATATCTACAAAAAATGTGGTAGGATATCTTGAAGGTACAGACCCTGAGTTAAAGGACGAGTTTATCATTTACTCTGCGCATTATGACCATGTAGGAATTGGAAAGCCCAACGCAGAAAACGACTCGATCTATAATGGTGCCAGAGACAATGCCATAGGAACTACGACCGTATTAAGCGTGGCTGAAAATCTGGCAAAATACCCAACTAAAAGATCTTCTCTTTTTATTCTGTTTACGGGAGAAGAAAAAGGATTACTCGGTAGTAAGTATTACGCCGAAAACCCTGTAATGCCTTTAAACAAAATGGTTTACTGCTTTAATAGTGACAATGGCGGCTATAATGACACTTCCAAAGT
The DNA here is from genome assembly GCA_965365165.1 of uncultured Flavobacteriaceae bacterium. Taxonomy (GTDB): domain Bacteria; phylum Bacteroidota; class Bacteroidia; order Flavobacteriales; family Flavobacteriaceae; genus Lutimonas. The sequence continues at coordinate 3,194 of CBDUAP010000153.1, read as the reverse complement.
GACCATTTTTGGTTTACACAGAACAACTGTAGCACAGCATATTATTGATGGTGCTAAAGCCTTTGGTTTGGAGGCCATTGACGATCCGGCACCCGAGCAAAATCTTTTTGACAGGTCAGACAACGTGAATTTTGCTGCAAAAGGTATACCAGCTCCAACCTATAGTTTGGGCTTTACTGCCTTTGATGAAGAAGTGACAAAAACATACCATCAGGTTACTGACAATCCTGATACTGTTGACTATGATTATTTGGAGAAATTCTTCAGATCTTATGTACTTACCTCAAGGCTCATCGCCAACGATCCAAAAACGCCTTTTTGGACAGAAGGAGATAAATACTATGAAGCAGGTGTCAAATTATACGAGACATCAGCGGTTGAGAGTCCGGTTCTGGACTAAAGGATAATTTTTCATTTCAAGGGCAATAATTGGCAAGTGCACAACTTGTTGGCTATTGCCCTTTTTTGTGCATCAGGCCGTGCACCACAGGGTGAATTTTTGAGATTTACCAATCCCTGAAAGGTTTTTTGGCCAGGTAAGAATTGTAATATTGAATCTTGCCAGTGACCTCCTCACCCAACCAACCTGGTTTTTCAAAAGCCTCATTTTCTTCTTGCAGCTCAATCTCTGCAAGGACAAGCCCTTTATTTTCGCCTTCAAAATCATCAACTTCAAAAACATGTTTTCCGGCTTTTACAAAATATCGGAGCTTTTCAATCTTACCGGGTTCGCAAATAGACAACAAACGTTCTGCATCCGCCAAACTGATTGGCTTTTCCCATTCGAACCTCATGGTTCCTGCCTCATTACCTATCCCTTTTACCGTTATAAAACCTTTATCTCCCATGATCCTGATCCTGACGGTTCTTTCGGGGACCGAAGACAAAAAACCCTGAACAATTCTCTCCCTTTTGAAGGATGCTGCTTTGTAGGCCTCATTTTCAACTAGAAATTTTCTTTCTATTTCTTTGTGCTTCAAAGGATCATTTAACTTTAATGTGAAACATTTCCTTCCCTTCCAAAACCCCTTTCAGTTGGTCGTTGGATTCAACCCTTCCCACCCCTGCCGGAGTTCCAGTAAAGATCAGGTCACCAATTTTTAAGGTGAAAAACTGGGACACATAAGCGATCAATTCATCAATTTTCCACAGCATATGTGAAGAATCACCATCCTGAACAATGTTGCCGTTTTTAAGGAGCTGAAACTTTAACTGATCCAAATTCAATTCAGATTTATCACAAAATTTGCCAATTACAGCGCTTCCGTCAAATGCCTTGGCTTTTTCCCAGGGCAGGCCTTTTTCTTTCAACCTGCTTTGTAAATCACGTGCTGTAAAATCGATGCCGAGACCAATCTCATCATAGTACTTATGGGCAAACTTTTTATCTATAAACTTTCCTATTCTGTTGATTTTTACCAAAATCTCAACTTCATAATGAATCTCATCAGAAAAAGGAGGAATGATAAAGGGGTTGTTTTTTAACAAAACGGCAGAATCAGGCTTCATAAAGATTACGGGGTCTTGCGGCCTTTCGTTTTCAAGTTCCTCTATGTGCTTTGCATAATTTCTTCCGATACAAATGATTTTCATAGGTCAGTGTTTATAGTTGTTGCAATGCATGAATGCGTGAATACGTGAATGCATGAATGCGTGAATGCATGAATGTTATCTTAAATCTGAAATCTCAGATCTGATCTCCTTTCCCCTAAGGAATCCATTTTTTCTCAAAATTGGGCTTGCGCTTTTCCAGGAAAGCATCCCTGCCCTCTTTCGCTTCATCTGTCATATAAGCCAGCCTTGTCGCTTCTCCTGCAAAAACCTGTTGCCCCACCATACCATCATCGGTCAGGTTCATGGCAAATTTCAGCATCTTTATCGAGGTAGGCGATTTAGCCAGTATTTCCTGCGCCCATTCAAAAGCGGTCTGCTCAAGCTGATCATGGTCCACCACAGCATTGACCATTCCCATGTCACAGGCTTCCTGGGCTGAATAATTTCGGCCCAAAAAGAAAATCTCCCTCGCCTTTTTCTGACCCACCATTTTTGCCAGGTAAGCCGATCCGTAACCTCCGTCAAAACTGGTAACGTCGGCATCAGTTTGCTTAAAAATAGCGTGCTCCCTGCTTGCCAGGGTGAGGTCACAAACCACGTGCAAACTATGTCCCCCGCCAACGGCCCATCCCGGAACCACAGCAATTACCGCTTTTGGCATAAAACGAATCAGTCTTTGAACCTCAAGAATATTCAGCCTGTGGTAACCGTCTGTCCCCACATAACCCTGATGGCCGCGTGCCTTTTGATCACCTCCACTGCAAAAAGAATAAACCCCGTCCTTGCCCGATGGTCCTTCTGCCGAAAGCAAAACAACACCAATGTTAATGTCTTCCTGAGCATCATAAAAAGCCTCATAGAGTTCTTTTGTGGTCTGCGGCCTGAAAGCATTTCTCACGTCGGGCCTGTTAAAAGCAATTCTGGCCACTCCATCACATTTTTTATACGTGATATCCTCAAATTCTTTAACGATTTGCCATTTCGGTTGCTCCATTTGATAAGTTTTAGAGATTGTATAAAATAATTGTGTTAATTCGTCGTTGGTAAAGTAAATATCCAGAGCGAAATTAGCAAAAGTTTAGAGATTAAACTTCTTGTTGATGGTTTTTGTCATATTTATCAGTCACATTTAAAACATTACTTATGAGAAAAATAGTTGTATTACTATTCTTAATTTCATTCTTAGGGCAAGCCCAGGATAATATTGTCTATAAAAAATTCAATTCCCTGTATACGAACTCTGAAAGAATTCTAAAGATCTACCTCCCTGAATCCTATGATGAAGACGAGAAAAACACCTATCCTGTCGCCATCTTGCTGGATGGGGAATTGCTTTTTGATGTTTATGTGGCGAATTCAAAGCTTTTTGCGGCAAGAGACAAGGCCCCTGAGCAAATTGTAGTCGCCGTGTATCAAAATCAAAATGAAGAACGGTATGCCGATTGTGACTATAGCGAAGACACAGGGCTTCCAAATCAGGAAAGCTCCAAATTCTATGGGTTTATTAGAGATGAGTTATTGCCCTATTTAGACAATAATTACAGAACATCATTGTTTAAAAGTATCATGGGTAATACCCTGACGGGAAATTTCATCAATTACTTCTTTTTGGAACCAACGCCTGTTTTTAATGCCTATAT
>CBDUAP010000152.1:0-7512 GCA_965365165.1 uncultured Flavobacteriaceae bacterium | reverse complement strand
AAACAAAATACGCCTGCAGTGGTTTTTCAACAAGGATCAGGCCCTCATGCTTTTGATGGCTATGAAAAAGAAGCCTGGGGACCCCATAAATTTTATATAGAAGAGCTGCTGTTGGAATTGGGCTATGCAGTGTTGTACTGCAATAAAAGGGGCTTAGGGAATTCTACAGGTAATTGGAGGCACAACAGTTTTGAAGGAAGGGCCGCAGATGCCTATGCCGGGGTAGAATATTTAAAGACGCTTCCTTTTATTGATCCCGGTAAAATAGGAATTTCAGGTCATAGCCAGGGAGGTTGGATCGCTCAAATTGTGGCTTCACAGCATTCAGACATTGCCTTTGTATTATGTTTGGCTGGCCCTACAATTGGGGTTCAGGCCCAGGTGGATGACAATGACCGGTCAAGATTCATTTGCGAGGGATATACCGGGGATACATTGGATAAAAAAGTGGAGAAAAGGAAAAATTCCCTGGCAAAATCAGCCAATTTGGGTAAGAACTCAGGTTTGATAGGCAGTGCCAAACATTGGTACCTGATCCACGACTATAAGAATGACGAAGCATTGAAAGCTTTAAGCTGTCCTGTTTTGTTCTTGTTTGGGGAGTTTGACATCAATGTTGATCCGCAAATTAATATCAACCATTTAAATACCATATTTGATCATGAAATACCAGAAAACATTAGCTATAAAATCATGCCTGAGGGCAATCACGGATTTTATAAAGTGGAAAACGAATGCGTAGACTGGGATACAGCCACAAAAAATGGTTTTGATCCTGAATTTCAGAATGAGATCCGGCAGTGGTTGGCGGAAATGTAAGCATTCAGAAATTTTATGCACTGCCAGATTGGCAAATTTAGGTTAGACACCAAAAAAGGCTTGCTGTAATGGCAAGCCTTTTGAATTTTTATGCTTTGGGGTACTATTCACCGGCCATTTGAACCGCTATGACCCTATACAAATTTTTATGCCTTGGACCTGCTTCGTTCCCTTCAATATCAGTCATAAAATCATCTGGCCAGGTGAAGCCTTCTTTGAAGGTAGGGCCTAAAGCATCCGTTAGGGAGGCAAAAAGATCATAACTCTGCGTTTTGTAAGGGAATTTACTCGATTCAGGTGAAACCACTACAGCATTACCCCAGCCTTTCATGGTTGTCATTCCATCTGCCATGGCTTTCTCTGCCAGGCTTTTCCATTTGGTGGCTTCAAAATCCAGAAATTTATTCGTGTTTACTGGGTTATGATAGATAATGTAGACGTATTTAAAGTCATTCTCCGGATTTACATTGGGGACAGTGATATCATTCCCCAGGCTTCTGACATAAATTGTGGCTCGGTTCTCGGCAAGATTCCAGGTATCCATGTCTTCCATTTTAGTGTCCGGAAACAATGCCTGAAGGTTGCCCCAGATTTCGTTGGCCGTATCCATATTTTTAAAGGAATTGATAATTAAAATATTAGATCCATTTTGCTGATCAAGCCCGCCCACTTTTTGAAGGATGGCCCAAAAAGTAAGGTTATCCTTCTTAACTTCACTTTCAGCAAGCTTTTGCCAGTAAGTAGTTTCTCTTTTCAGGTATTCCTGCATGTTTTCAGGTGCAACCCTTCTGTACTGGTGCACGGTGATCTCTTGTGCCATCGTTACGGGTATACTGAAGAGCAGACCCAATACAATTAAAGTTAATTTTTTCATAATGGTTTGATTTTTAATGAATTCTAAAGATAATAAAAAAAAATCATGACCTTTAATTGCTAAAAAAAGAAAAAATATAGGGCTTCATATTAATTTTTGCCCAAAGGAATTGTATCCTTTTATCTTGCAAGTAGAAATTTAGTTGTAGTTGAAATCCAAAAAGTCATCATCCATCTCTTCAAAGTCATTTTCTTCAAAACTGTCCTCAGAGATTACTTCACTTTCAAATTGCAGTTCGGGGGCCGCACTGGGAATGAGGCCAAGGGAAAAAACAAGGCTGGGTAATTCTATGTTATTATGATCAAAATCAGCGGAGATCAGCTCCACGTAGAAGGACCACATATTGAAAAAATCATAAACATAGATCATTTTGTCATTCTCTTTAACAAGTACCTGATCCAGTATAATGTGTCTCATGGGGACCTTTCTCAAATGTCCTTCGCTCATGTCAAACAAAGGATGTTCCTCACCTTGCACCCAGGTCTCATCAGACCGGTAGAATGAAGCCATTTGATCTCCGCCAAATCCAAAAGCATTGGTTATAGCATTATGGAGATCCTCAAGGTTTGCAGCTGCATCAATAGCGATATCTCTGATAGCATCATCTTCCGAATTTAAAATCACTCTGATCTTGTACACCATAACTCCTGTCATTAATTTTTTGCAAAAATAATACTTTAATCCAAAAGTGTTACTTTTACCTTGTTAAAAATGCAATAAATTTGATTGATGAATGGTTACTCCTGAAGCTTTGGCCACATTGAATTCCATGAGCAAAAATACGCTGATGGAGTCACTGGATATACAATTTACAGAAATCGGTGAAAATTTCCTGGTGGCAACCATGCCCGTTACCCCGAGGGTGCACCAGCCCATGGGCTTCTTGCACGGAGGAGCCACGGTAGCATTGGCTGAAAGTGTCGGCAGCATGGCCTCACATTATTTTACCAGGGGCATGGATGTTGAAATAAAGGGTATTGAGGTCTCGGCCAATCATTTACGAAGCATTAGCCGGGGAACTGTTAGCGCCACAGCGAAGGTCATTCACATGGGGAAAAGCACACATTTGTGGGATATTCGGGTTGAGGATGAACAAGGCCGTCTTATTTCAGTTTGCAAGCTTACCTGCATTGCTGTGACAAAAAAGTAATTTTTTCAGAATGAAGAAAAATTGGATCAGGAAGACCTTGAAGATTACAGGAGTGATCTTTATGGCTCTGATTGCTGTTGCCGGATATTTAACCTATAGGTTTACCAGTCCTGATACCGACGAGGAGATCAAAGATCGATTTCAGGGGGAGGCATACAGGCCTTATATCAGCTATGAAAATTTCAAAGGCTTTCAGGTGAGGGTGATCAGCATGCAGCAGGACATTGACGAGGAACTTCCTACCCTTGTCCTGGTGCACGGCTCACCGGGTTCAGCCATGGATTTTAAGAAGTATCTCAAAAGTGAGGCGTTGAATAAAATCGCAAATGTCATGACCTATGACAGAATAGGCTATGGTAAAAACAATACCGGGGAAGTTTTGCCTTCAATAAGCGAAGAAGTTGAATTGCTGCATCATTTAATGAGAAACATTGACGAAAAAAAAATTGTTCTTGCAGGATATTCCTATGGAGGAACCGTTATCATGGCTTCGAGCGGGTCCTTTAAAAAGAAAATTGCACTGGCGGCTGCGGTGAGAGGAGACCTGGAGCCCATGTTCTGGGTTTTAAATTTATACCATTATAAATTGACAAGATCCCTGATGCCCAATGTATTTAAAGCGGCGACCATTGAAAAATTAAGGCATGTGGAAGAATTACCTGCATTTGAGCATCAATGGAGTAACAGCAAGTCAGAGGTCTTGTCAATTCACGGGAAAAAAGACCGGATTGTTCCCTATGAAAATTCTTTATTTCTGCAAAGCCTTTTTGATCCGCAGAAGTTTTCATTAATTACCCTGGAAAAAGGGAATCACGCCCTAATTTGGACTAATTTTGACCTGATCGAGGCCGCATTTGTTAAAAGTCTTAAGGAATGAAAAATTTTGCTGAATTAATTCTAAAGGTCAATGAGGTAAAAGCCACCGGGCTTCCTTACGTGGTATACAGAAAACCTCATGCCAAAAAAATCTCTCTGTTGACCCAGACTGACCGGCGACTTCAGTTTGCCAATAATTATAAGGTATCGGGGTTTATTATGGCACCTTTTCGGGAGCAGCAAGAATCGATTATATTCTCATCAGAAAGCATTACCAGTGATACGTTTCAGTATGATCCGGGAATTTCGGGTAAAAAGTTAGCCGGATTTGCTCATGGCGCTAAAGATCCAGGCTTGGGCGAAAAGGCAAAACATTTGGATCTGGTAAGGCACGGAGTCGATTTTATTACTCAAAGTGAGGTAACTAAGGTTGTGCTGTCAAGAAAAGAAATTTTGACTCTCGATGATTTCGACGCAACCGCTGTATTTGAAAAACTTTTGTTGCAGTACCCCGGAGCTTTCGTTTATTTGTGGTTTCATCCCAATGTTGGCTTGTGGGCAGGAGCCTCACCTGAGACCTTGCTTCGTGTCAACGGAAAAGAATTTCATACCATGGCCCTGGCAGGAACCAGGCCCTGGGAGGGAAGCACAGAAGTGGTTTGGGGAGAAAAAGAACGCATTGAACAGCAGATCGTGACCGATCAAATTATTGGAGAATTAAAAGGCCTGGATATTAAGGCAGGGCCGGCCCATACCAAAAGGGCAGGAAATTTATTGCACATCTGTACGAATATTCAGGGTAAAATGAATCATGAGAGTGAGCTGGGCATTTTGATTGAAAAATTACATCCCACCGCAGCCGTTTGTGGTTTACCCAAAAACAAGGCACGGGAATTTATTCTCTCAGAGGAGGGATATGACAGAGAATTTTACACGGGTTTTATCGGGGAGCTTAATTTTAACGGAGAAGCTTCCATTATGCCCTTGGGCAAGACATATGACAATATGCAAACCCATTTATTTGTGAACCTCAGGTGCATGAGGATCATTCAGGAGCCATCTCCAAAAGCCTTGTTATTCATTGGAGGAGGAATTACCAGTGGAAGTATTCCTGAAGAGGAATGGGAGGAAACCATTGAAAAAAGCAAGGTAATGAAAAACGTGCTTTTTAATGACTGAACCATTTAAATCTGAACAGAAGAACTTGGTTGATTCACAGTATTTTCAAGAAAATTATTTCTAAAAACAGAAGAAATAAAAGATCTCTTATAATCGTCATTTTGTTTATCTCCAGTGGCAATATATAATTTTATCATATCGCGGTATCCCAAAAAAAATCACGTATTTTTGTGTTCTATTCTGAAAAGATTCGATGCCTAAATATCCTAAAAAGAAACTCGCTCAACTCGTTTTGCAGGAATGTGTAAATCAGGGAATTGAAAATATTATAATTTCTCCCGGGTCACGAAATGCACCTTTGACGCTTGGTTTTGTGAATCACCCAAAGGTCAACGCCCTTAGTATCGTTGATGAGCGCTGTGCGGCTTTTTTTGCTTTAGGAATGGCCCAGCAAACCCGTCAGCCGGTAGGATTGCTCTGTACTTCTGGTTCTGCCTTGCTCAATTATTATCCGGCCGTTGCCGAGGCCTATTACAGTAAGATTCCGCTGGTGATCATTTCGGCAGACCGCCCCGCACATCTTATTGATATTGGTGATGGTCAGACCATAAGGCAGGAAGGTGTCTTCAGCAATCATATTTTGTTTGAGGCAAATCTTGAAGAAGATGCTTCTTTAGAGACTGATGAAAACAACGGAGCCTTATTTTTACAGAATGCCGATCGCATTGAGTCGGCCCTGAGGCGTTGCAGGAAGCATATGGGTCCGGTGCATATCAATATTCCTTTTGATGAGCCCTTATACGAAACGACTGATGACTTATATGCCTTCGGTCTTGCCGAAGTCAAGGAAAAGGCAATGCCTGAAAATTCTTTATTGAAGGAGAAGCCACTTGAAGTGGATGAGCTTCAAAAATTTGCAGATGTCTGGAACCAAAAAAACAAAAAAATGGTTTTGGTGGGTTCCTGTTTTCCTGATGAACTTATTCAGACTCAAATGTCTCATCTGGTCAAGGATCCTTCAGTTTTGATATTGACGGAAACCACTTCAAATTTAGCAGGCGAGCATTTTATAAATAGTATCGACCAGTTGATCTTTCCACTCGACGGAGAAGGACTGGAAGCACTCAGGCCGGAGATACTCCTGACCTTTGGAGGAATGGTGGTCTCAAAAAAAATCAAGCAGTTCCTGAGGGAATATCCGCCCCTGATACACTGGCACGTAGATGCCCACAGGGCTTTGGATACTTTTCATTGTTTAAAGCAGCATTTCAGGGTGTCGCCTCAATTGTTTTTCAGTCAGTTTTTCTTTTTGACAAAGACGCGTTCGAGCCAGTACCAGTCTTACTGGCTTGGTTTGAAAAAGCAGCGAAAGACCAGACATTTTGAATATCTCGATCAGGTTGCTTATTCAGATATTTCTGTTTTTAAGCAGGTTTTAAGCAGTATACCATCACATGCGCACTTACAATTGGCCAATAGTTCCATCATCCGTTATACACAATTGTTTGATTTGGATCCGACCCTGAAGGTCTTTTGCAACCGTGGTACCAGTGGGATTGACGGAAGTACATCAACGGCAATAGGGGCCGCTTTCAGCAAGAACGGGACTACGGTTTTTATAACGGGAGACATCAGTTTTTTTTATGACAGCAATGCCCTTTGGAACAAATACATCCCGGAAAGTTTCAGGATCATTCTGATCAATAACGGGGGAGGAGGAATATTCAGGTTCATCCCCGGTCCAAAATCATCTGATGCACTTGATTTCTTTGAAACCACACATCATTTGGAAGCATCAAAACTTTGTGAGATGTACGGACTTTCTTACAGTTCTGCTCAAGATACGGCACAATTAAAGTTGCAGCTGGAAACTTTTTATCAGGACAAGGGGCGTCCTGCGCTTCTGGAAGTCTTTACACCCTCAGAACTGAACGACCTTTGCCTAAAGGATTATTTCAAGTCTTTATGACCTACAAGCCTCCGTTTTCCTGATCAGGAGGTGTTTCTTCAATCAGTTCTTCATTAGGTTCCTGTCCGTCAATATAGCCCAGTCTTTCAGCACGTTGTTTCTCAAGGACCCGCTCAATATTTGAGTAATAACCGTCTCCATTGGGGTTGTCTGAACCAATTTTAGCATAGCCGTTTTTAAAATGCTTTAAGGCTTTTTTATAATCATATCCCGTTTCATAATACAGGCCAATATAGTAATCACCCAGGGGGGATTCTGGATACAGCCTCATGATCATTTTGCCAAATTCTTCCAGATAATCACCATTCATTTTGTCGATGATGATCGGTTCTATCTTAAAAATGTCACTTTCCCTGATTTTTACATTTGAGCCATATAAATACTCGATTTCGACATATTTTCTTTCAAGGTATTCAATGGCATCTCCAGGATCGAGGTCCGCAATGCTCTTGTCAAATTCTTCCTGGGAGATTGCGGCGAACAAGGCGAAGGTAAAATCGATGGCACTGGCCACAGATTGTCCTATCGAAGCCGTTTTGCTGGCATTTGAAAAATCATCATACCTGTATTTGAAATTATCATTTTCTGAGAGTTTCAGTAAGTTGTGCACGTTGTTGATGCCAGCCGTTCTTTTTTCAGTATTGTATTCTCCTCCGCTGAGGTAATAAAAATATTGAGTCATCAGACTCTGGCTTTGCGCCTCAATTTTTTGGTGCATTTCAGGGGCAAAACTTGGGTTGATGTTCATATAGGCATTAAAAACAG
>CBDUAP010000151.1:0-7521 GCA_965365165.1 uncultured Flavobacteriaceae bacterium | reverse complement strand
CTGTTAGACTCAAGTTTTCGCAAAAAGAGATTCGCATGGCCAACAGAAGAATCTTTATCAAGCAATCGGGCCTTCTTATGGTGTCCAGTACCCTGCCTTTTTCATATTTTACGAACCCCGTTCAAAAAAAGAAACTGGGGGTCGCACTGGTGGGTTTGGGGTATTACAGCAGAGATTTACTTGCGCCCGCATTACAACTTACAGAACATTGTGAATTAAAAGGGATCGTTACGGGTTCTCCTGAAAAAATTCCGGTTTGGAAATCAAAATACGGGATTCCTGATCAGAATATTTATGATTACGAAAATATGCATCAAATGGCAAACAACGACGATATTGATGTGGTTTATATCGTATTGCCTAACGGATTGCACATGAAATATGCGGTGATTGCGGCCAATGCCGGAAAACACGTGTGGTGCGAAAAACCGATGGCACTAAATGAAAAGGAGTGCATGACAATTATTGAAGCCTGTAAGAAAAACAGGGTACAGCTTACGATAGGCTACCGAATGCAGCATGAGCCTGTAACACAGCAAATCATTTCTTGGGCAGGAACAAAACCTTATGGAGAAATAAGATCCTTATACGCAGAAGCAGGATACAGAAACGGAGGACGTAATCCGGATCATTGGAAACTGCACCCTGAACTGGGAGGTGGTGCCCTGTATGACATGGGCGTTTATCCTTTGAATGCTGTTCGATATGCTACAAAAATGGAACCTTTGAGTGTCAGTGCCAAGATGGAAGTCTTGCGGCCAGACATCTTTAAGGTCGATGAAACAACTTATTTTGATATGGAGTTTCCACATGGAATTGAGGTGAAATGTAAGACCTCTTTCGCCGAATCCATGAACCATTTGAAAGTAAAATGTGAGAAAGGCTGGTATGAACTCAAGCCTTTTCAGTCTTATTCCGGGGTCAGCGGAAAATCGAGTGACGGTAAGGTGCTGCAAGCCTTTCGTGGCAATCAGCAGGCGCGTCAAATGGATGATGATGCCCTGGCCATTTTAAATAAGCTTCAACCCATGGTTCCGGGAGAAGAGGGTCTGAAGGACATTAGAATTGTGGAAGCCATTATAAAATCAGCTGCCAGTGGGGGCCAAAGAATTTCTTTGTAAGGAGTTGAATTTAAAGCATTAATTCGCTTGAATTATCAGGTTATTGCATAAAATGATGTTTATCATTTTATTTGACAAATCTGTTGCTTAACTTTGGTATTAAGGCAAAGCAGTAAAGGATGAACAATAGGATTCATTTACCGGCTAATGTCAATTCTTTTTTGATCGAAATAGGTGAGCTTTCTTATTTTGCAGGTCGTTTTTTTAAAGAAGTCTTTACACGACCGTTTGAATTTAAGGAGTTGATGCGACAATGTTACAATATGGGTAACAGGTCCTTGTTGCTGGTTGGGGTCACAGGTTTTATTCTGGGGCTTGTCATGACCTTGCAATCAAGGCCCACGCTTATGGAATTTGGTGCAGAATCATGGATGCCATCCATGGTGAGTATTTCAATTGTTCGTGAAATCGGTCCGGTCATCATCTCCTTGATCTGTGCAGGAAGAATAAGTTCCGGAATCGGAGCGGAACTCGGTTCTATGCGAGTGACCGAACAGATTGATGCCATGGAGGTATCAGGGACCAATCCTTTCAAATACCTGGTGGTCACAAGAATTTTGGCAGCTACCTTTATGATTCCGTTGTTGATTATTTATGGAGACGCAATCGCACTTTTCGGTTCCGCCCTCATCGAGTTTTTTAAAGGGGATGTGTCTTTTTTATTGTTTTTTAATGCTGTTTTCAATGCCCTTGATTTTGCTGATCTGGTGCCAGCCACCATAAAATCATTTTTTTTCGGATTTGCCATAGGCCTGGTAGGATGTTACAAAGGGTATAATTGCTCGAAAGGTACTGTTGGGGTGGGGGAGGCTTCGAATGCGGCCGTTGTGTATACTTCGATGCTCTTGTTTATTATTGATTTTGTTGCCGTTTTTGTATCGGATATATTCTTTAACTATTGAGATGGAAAAAGATGAGAACATAGAAATCATGGTTCGTATCAAAGACCTCAAGAAAAGCTTTGGAGACAATCACGTGCTCAACGGATTCAATATGACCCTGTACAAAGGGGAGAATCTTGTTATCATGGGCAAATCAGGATCTGGAAAGTCAGTGATGATCAAATGCCTGATGGGGCTTATGCCGCCTGATTCTGGAGAGATAGAGATCATGGGGAACAATGTGCTTGAATTTGAACATCAGGAACTGGATCTTTTAAGAAAGGAAATTGGTTTTTTATTTCAGGGTAGTGCCTTGTACGACTCAATGACTGTACGGGAGAACCTGGAATTTCCTTTACGCAAACAGCACATGGAACAAAGCCGGAAAGACGAACTGGTCTTCAGAGCCCTTGAAAGTGTCGGATTGAGTGAAGCACTGGAGTTGATGCCTGATGAACTTTCAGGAGGTATGAAGAGGAGGGTAGCTTTGGCAAGGGCCATTATATTGAATCCTAAAATCATCATTTATGATGAGCCTACTACTGGGCTGGATCCCATTACGGCAAAGGAGATCATCCAGCTGATGCGCGACATTCAGGTACAATACGGTTCTTCTGCTTTGATCATCACACATGACGTGGATTGTTCCCGAGTGATCGCAGACAGAATGATTTTACTGATCGACGGAATAAACTATGCAGAAGGTAGTTTTAAGGAACTCGCTGCGTCAAAAGATAAAAATGTTCAAGCCTTTTTTAAATAATTAGTCTATGAAAGTAACCAATACACAAAAAGTCAGACTCGGCCTATTTGTCATCATTACGGTCATAACATTGGTATATGCATTATTTCTCATTGGAAAAAAGCAGAATATGTTTGGAAACACCTTTTATTTCAGCGCCGTATTCAGCAACGTCAACGGACTGCAAATTGGCAATAATGTTCGATTTTCGGGAATAAATGTCGGAACGGTCAGGAAAATTGTCATGGTCAATGATTCTACCATTTGTGTAGATATGGTTATGGAAGACACTATGCTTGAGCATATTAAAAAAAATGCCTTGGCCACTATTGGTTCCGACGGGCTTGTGGGAAGCATGGTGATCAATATTTTTCCTGGCAAAGGCGAGGCGCCGCTTTTGAGCGAGGGCGATACCCTGAGTTCAGTCAAAAGGATATCCACTTATGATATGATGTCTACCCTTAGCGTGACCAATGACAATGCTGCTCAATTGACTGAAGAGTTACTAAAAATTACTACCTCGATCAACGAAGGCAAAGGAACCTTTGGCTTGCTGGTCAATGACGAAAAAATGGGGGCTGATTTCAAGCAGACCATATCGAATTTAAAATTTGCCAGCAAAGATGCGTCGCGGGTCATCAATGAGATTCAAAAGGTAGTAACCTCGATCAACGAGGAAGATAATTTGATTCATGTCCTGGTGAAAGATTCTGTAGCGGCGCATCAGTTTAAAAATATCATTAGCAATCTTGAAAAATCAAGTCGTGATATAGAGGAGGTTATTTCTAATTTGAATGATGTGGTATTAGAGGTAAAACAAGGTGAAGGAGCCTTTGATTATATTGTTAATGATACTGTTTTGGTTGAGGATATCAATCAAACGGTTAAAAACATCAAGCAAGGAAGCGTCATGCTGAATGAAAACCTGGAGGCCCTAAGGCACAATACATTTTTCAAGGGCTATTTTAAAAAACTGGAAAAGGAGAAGCTGAAGGAAGAAAAAAGGCGTAAAAAGGAAATGAATTGAATTTAAATGAGTTCAGGACCTTGCATAATTTAATAAGGAAAACCATGGATGCTACTGTTGGAATGGTATTGTCTGGCGGAGGAGTCAGGGGCATTGCTCATATTGGGGTTATAAAGGCATTAGAGGAAGATGGCATAAGGCCTAAGATCGTTTCGGGTTCGAGTGCAGGAGCAGTCGTAGGTGCCTTGTATTGCAATGGATTTACTCCGGAAGAAATGATGAATTTTTTTAAGGTCATCCCTTTATTTCATATCAACCGATTTGCTTTTCGCAAACCAGGATTTATAGATACGGATAAATTTTATTCTGACTTTAAAAAATATTTTGGAACGGATGATTTCGCCGTGCTTCAAAAAAAATTATTTGTGACTACTGTTGACATGATCCATGGGAATCTAAAAGTGTTTTCTGAAGGACAGCTGATCAGGCCACTCCTGGCTTCCTCTGCGTTTCCCGGATTGTTTTCACCCGTGAGTATCAATGGGGTGCTTCACGCGGATGGAGGGATTCTGGATAATTTTCCAACCGCACCCATAAAAGAATATTGTGACAAGATGATTGGAGTTTATGCAAGCCCTTTAACAGTTATTAACCCGGATAGTTTGAAATACTCGGTCAGTGTACTTGAAAGGGCGATCAAGATCAATTATTCTAAAAGGTCTAATTTAAAATTTGCGGATTGTGATTTAATGATCCGCCCTTTAAAGCTTGTTGATTTTGGATTGCTTGATGTCAATAAAATGGATCAGATCTATCAGATAGGATATCAAAGCGCGAAGGAAGAATTATCCCGATTTCACAACCTTGACCTTTTGAGAATGGCTAATTAGGATTTAATTTCTATGCAAGTAATTTCCGGTCTCATGCCAAGTCTTCCCGGAAAGCCAAGCCATCCGAGCCCACGATTTACATTGAGGTACTGCTTTCCTTTTTTATGAAGGCCTGCCCATTGTTTGTACTTGTATTTTATGGGGCTCCACTGTTTACTTTTTAACTTAACACCTGCTTGCATTCCATGTGTATGTCCAGACAGGGTCAGGCTGATATCTGTTTTATCCACGACTTCTTCATCCCAATGCGTGGGGTCGTGTGAAAGCAGGATCTTAAAGGGGACGTGTGATACGTTTGTCATTGATTTTTTAAGATCTCCATATTTTTTAAATGGAGGGTTGCCCCAGTTTTCAACCCCTAGAATCGCGATGCAGTCATTGTAGTTCCCAAAAATTTCTGCTTCGTTTAAAAGTAATTTAAAGCCAATTTTTTTATAAAAATATTTGATCGACTCAAAATTACTTTTTTTCAGGGCCTTGCTTTTCCATGTACTGTAATCTCCGTAGTCGTGGTTGCCCAAAACGGCAAACTTCCCTTTTTTGGCCGACAATTGCTCCAGGATTTTGCTCCATCCCTTTAATTCCCAGGCAAAATTATTGACAAGATCACCGGTAAAGAAAATAAAATCAGGCTCCAGGTCATTGATCAGATCAATGGCTCTGTCAAGTATATGATACCTGAAATTGAAACTGCCCAGATGAAGATCTGAAATATGAACGATTTTAAGGGGTGAAAATGGTTCAGGAAGGAGATCAGACCTGATATGCAGATGATGAATCTTAAACCGGTAAAGCGCCTTGAAAATGGCGTATAAAATTACAAAAAAAGGGAAAAAACCTGCGAGCAGACCCACAACCGGTATAACAATCAGGGATTCCTTCTCTGAAAGCATCTGATTGGTAAAAAACAAAAATGAAATGATCACGATAAAGATCACTTTGGGTATGAATGAAGATACTGTTAAACCATAGAGGGAAGTAATCAATAAGTGTTTTCGCTGAGGGTGGATCCTGTCGAGCCTGATCTTAAGGATCACAATGGAAGTAATCAACCCTATGGTAAAAAACCAGAATAAAATATGGATTGCCAGACTCAGTTTGGGCATGTCTATGAGCTGGGTAATGGATTGGAGCCAGTAAAAGGCCAGTATGTCAATGATAAGAATGGCAAGGCATAGAAAGAATACCGATAAATATGAAATGGATCTCATGTTGATTATCCTTTTTTATGCATCTCTTTTGCCAGTCTGCGTTTGTCCCGAATGGCCCATGGATATCCTTTGACCCCGGCCACCCATTGGGGATAAAGAAAAATTAACAGAATTTCTTCTATGGTTTCTATGGTTCCAATGATGATCATGGCATAAAACAACCAGTAGACAGGACCAAAAAACAACAACCACATGATAAATACAGACTGTATCACCGCCGATATTTTGGCAAGGTACGTGTGAAATGCCGTGGCTTTTCCATATTTAATAAATGCGATCAGCATCTGTATAAAATAGAGAATGAAAGGAATCAGAATCCATTGATAATTTGCTTTAATAAAATCAAATTCAAATATCAGCAAACCAATAAAACCGGTAAAAAGGGTCAACTGATCTCCTATCGAATCCAACTGTGATCCTCTCGGGCTGGTAATTTTTAATTTTCGGGCAATAAACCCGTCAATGGCGTCGGTAGAATAGCTAATCAATAAAAGCCAGGTAAATAATTCTCTTTCACCCAATAGGATGATCATGATTAAAAAAGGTGCCGCGAATATGCGGTAGAAAGAAAACCAATCAGCAATATTGAAATTTTTAAACGTTAACATTTTGATCATCATTTAATTCTTGAACAAAAAAATGGAACCCAGTATAAAGTTAAGGTCAATTCTTCATGTTTCAAATTATTTCCTGATATTTTTACGGGTTTCTAATTTCATTTCAAACACTTAAAAAAGTAATGCTTAAAAAGAAAAAATACAATGACAATGATGAGGAGGAAAAGTAGCCTTTGGCTTTTGAAATAAAAACATTTATGCAAATGTCACAAATGATTTTAACCTCCCTTGAAGCTTAGTATTTGCAAAAAAAAGTGTTCAGATTTTAGCTGAAGGAATAGGAATTAAGTCAAAGGATTTTTTTAATCAAGATTTTTGATGATCCACTTTGTGCATTCATCAAAACTTTCGAAAACATGTTCCTCAGGGATAAGATCCGGAACAATATCAATGGATTTCATTAAATACAAGGGCTGATTTTGCACATCCACCAGTAATACCGCCACTTCCTTTTTTTCAAGTTCGAGGAAAACGTCCTCCAAAACATAAAGTCCGGATTGATCCAGATAGGGTACCAGGTCCATTCGAATAATCACATGTGAAGCTGTACTCGGGATTTGCTTTGCTAAAATCTGTATATAACTTGTAGATCCAAAAAATATCGGTCCTTTGATATGTTTGATAAAAACCTGCTCCTTCATTTCCTCGGGAAAATTAGTTTCATCGGCCCATGATTTTTCTTCTTTGAGAGGTTTCAGGTCAGATTTATCGGCTGTTGCGTCTCCCATCTTTTTCATAAAGACAAGTGAGGCAATGATCAGGCCGACCCCAACAGCATAAACCAGGTTCCAGAAGGTTGAAAGCAGCAGCACAACAATCATGATCAAAACTTCTTCTCTGGGCATATATGGGATCGCTTTTAATCCTTTGTGGTCCATAACACCAATTCCTACAGTAATCAATATCCCTGCCAGTACGGCTGCCGGAATTTTTGAAGCCACAGGCCCTAAAACCAAAAGTATAAATAGCAGAAAAACACCGGCGATCATGCCGGATAATTTTGATTTTCCGCCTGCATTAATGTTTACAACTGTACGAATGGTAGCACCTGCACCGGGCAATCCTCCGAAAATACCTGCTATGGAATTTCCA
>CBDUAP010000150.1:0-7524 GCA_965365165.1 uncultured Flavobacteriaceae bacterium | reverse complement strand
TTTATATAAATAGTACCGGAACTAAAAATCCGTACAGGCTTAAATTCCGTTCACCGGGATTTTCGAATTTATCAGTTTTAAACCATATTTCAAAAGGGGGTAAAATAGCGGATTTGGTAGCTACGATGGCTTCATTTGATTTTGTAATACCAGATATTGATCGCTAATATGACTAATTTTTTAATGATGAATTTACCATTAAGCATAACAAAAACAATAAATGATTGGATTTACGCTGTCATGCCGGAAAGTGCAGCGACAATTACAATTTGGGTTTTAATTGCAGTAGCTTATCTGACCTTATTTGCAGTAGCAGGATTGTATTTAGTATTGTTAGAACGCAAAGTAGCCGCATGGTTTCAGTTGCGGTTAGGACCAAATAGAGTAGGCCCCGGTGGTATGTTTCAAACCATGGCAGATGCCTTAAAACTGGTTTCAAAAGAATTGACAATTACTGATAAGGCTGACAATTTTTTATTCAATTTAGCACCTTATTTCGTCATTGTGTCTTCACTAATTGCGATTAGTGTTTTTCCTTTTTCAAGACAATTTCAAGCCTTTGATATCAATATTGGGGTATTCTTTTTATTGGCAGTCTCTTCAGTTGGGGTGATAGGAATTCTATTAGGAGGATGGGCAAGTAATAATAAATTTGCTTTGATAGGTGCCATGCGAAGTGGTTTGCAAACCATTAGTTATGAATTGTCTGTAGGCTTGTCAATATTAACGATGGTTTTATTGACAGGGTCTTTACAATTGTCGGAAATTATTGAGGTGCAAAGAACTGGCGGCTGGCTAATCGTGCAAGGACATATTCCTGCGCTCATCGCTTTTATGATTTTTATGATAGCCGGAACGGCCGAAACCAACAGAGCCCCATTTGATTTAGTAGAAGCAGAATCTGAATTGGGAGCAGGTTTTCACACAGAATATTCAGGGATGAAATTTGCCTATTTCTTTTTAGCCGAATTTATCAATATGTTTATTATTGCTTCAATAGCTGTAGTATTATTTTTTGGAGGATGGTTGTCTCCTTTCGGAATCACAGATAATATTGCATGGTTCCCTGAATCAATTTGGTTTTTGTTAAAAGTATTGGTCATTATCTTTTTAATGATGTGGTTTAGGTGGACTTTCCCAAGATTGAGGGTAGACCAATTATTAACCCTGGAATGGAAGTATTTATTGCCAATAAACTTGGTGAATATCGTAATAATGGCCATTGTAATTTGGTTGAATTGGATAATTTAATAAATGTTTAAAGAACGATAATGAGTTACTTTTCAGATATATATAACGGAATAAAAACCTTATTTACCGGAATGAGCGTTACGGGAGGGTATTTTATTCGTGCTAGAAAGGGCAGTATAACACAACAATATCCCGATAACAGAGATACCTTAAAAATGTTCGATCGGTTTAGGGGTGAAGTTGTCATGCCGCATGACGATAATAATGAACACCATTGCACCGGATGCCAGAAATGTGAAATAGCATGCCCTAATGGTTCCATTGAGATCGTCTGGGACAGGCAGGTTGATCCGGAAACCGGGAAAAAGAAGAAAATGATCGATAAGCATATCTACCATTTGTCTATGTGTACCATGTGCGGTTTATGTATCGAAGCTTGTCCGACCGATGCCATCGTATGGGCTCAGAATTACGAAAATTCGGTTTATGACAGAAGTGCGCTAACTAAAGTATTGAACCAGCCTGGCTCTAAGGTAAAAGCAGGAATAGAAGATTAATAGTATGGAAAGAATTATATTTTATCTCATAGCCTTGATCATGATCGTTTTCGCGATTAAAGCTGTTTCCAGTAGAAAAATGCTTAGAGCAGTGATCTACCTTTTGTTTGTATTGATGGGAACCGCAGGTATCTATTTTCTGGTGGATTATACATTTATGGCTGCCATCCAGCTAGCTGTTTATGCCGGGGGGGTGATCGTTTTGATCATTTTCTCTGTATTACTTGTCCATCACATTGAATTGAGACTTGAGGTTTCAAAATTATCCCAACGGATTTTAGCAGGATTATTAAGTCTTTCGGGACTGGCACTCACTTTATATGCGATTTTTACTTATGAATTCATACCGATAGAGAACTATAATAGCATTGAAGTTCATGATATTGGTCTTGGTATGTTGAGTTACAAGGAAGGTGGTTTTATACTGCCCTTTGAAGTAATCAGTGTATTACTGGTCGCTGTTATGATAGGGGCCATTGTTATTGCTAAAGGAAAAAGATTAGAACAGTAAAACAAAGCTAAATGATACAAGGAATAAGCATATATGAGATTTTGACTTTGACTTCCATCATATTTTTTATCGGAGTATATGGGTTTCTTACCCGAAAGAATCTGATCACCATGTTATTGTCGATAGAATTGATCCTGAATGCCTCGGCAATCAATTTTGTCGTGATCAACAAATATTTGTTTCCGGAAAACCTTCAGGGCGTTTTTTTCTCGGTGTTTATCGTTGCGGTTGCCGCGGCTGAGACGGCACTGGCAGTTGCCATCGTGATCAACCTGTATAAGCTGATCACTTCGGTCGAAGTCAAGGATACAGAGACAATGAAATATTGATATCATATTAACAAAATAATTATGGATTTCACCTATACCATTTTAATTCCACTTGTTCCTTTGGCAGTATTCCTGCTTCTTGGGATGAATTACAATAAAATAAAACCCGCAGTGTCCGGCTGGATAGGTTCTTTGGGTCTTTTTGTTGCTTTGCTTCTTTCTTATTACACGGCTTACAAGTATTTCTTTGAGGTGGGCAAGGTCAACGAGGTCTATCAGACTTTTACCCACCAGTGGAGATGGATGAGTTTTACTGACAGCTTGTATATAGATATGGGTGTCATGATCGATCAGATATCTGTGATGATGCTTATTGTTGTTTCGACGATTTCATTCATGGTGCATTTGTACAGCAGGGGTTATATGAAAGGAGATCCGGGATACACCAAATTTTTTGCTTTTCTTTCTTTGTTTACTTTTTCAATGATGGGACTGGTTTTGGCAGTCAACTTATTTCAGATCTACATATTCTGGGAACTAGTCGGGGTCTCGTCATTTTTGCTGATTGGATATTATTATACAAAGCCCTCTGCAGTGGCAGCGGCTAAAAAGGCATTCATCGTGACCAGATTTGCTGACCTGGGATTTTTGATCGGCATACTGATCATCGGTTATTACGGGGGTTCTTTTGATTTTGTGACCCTTACGGATCCGGACGGAACTGCCATCCTCAACTGGGCATCTACCTCATTTATGGGGCTTTCAGTAATCACTTGGGGTCTCTTACTCATTTTTATGGGTGGTGCAGGAAAATCTGCCATGTTCCCCTTACATATCTGGCTGCCTGATGCCATGGAGGGCCCTACGCCAGTTTCGGCTCTGATTCATGCGGCAACTATGGTTGTTGCAGGTGTTTATCTGGTTGCAAGATTGTTTCCCATGTATTATTTTGTAGAGGATGGTTACGCTCTTAATTGGGTGGCCTGGGTGGGTGCTTTTTCATCCCTTTTTGCTGCCGTGATCGCCTTGACTCAAAACGATATTAAACGTGTGCTTGCATTTTCAACCATGTCTCAGATTGGTTATATGATGCTTGCTCTTGGCGTGTCAGGTTATGACGGCCATGAAGGGCTGGGATATATGGCATCTATGTTCCACCTGTTCACCCATGCCATGTTTAAAGGACTGCTCTTTTTAGGTGCCGGTTCGATTATTCATGCAATTCACAGCAATTATCTGCAGGATATGGGAGGGCTTAGAAAATACATGCCGATAACACACCTTACATTTTTAATTGCGGCTTTATCTATAGCAGGATTCCCTGGGTTTGCTGGATTTTTCAGTAAAGATGAGATCCTTGTCGCAGCTTATGAGCACAACCGGATCATCTATGTTATCGGTGTTATCGTTGCCGGGTTGACAGCCTTTTACATGTTCAGGCTCTATTTTGGGATATTTTGGGGAAAGGACACCAAATATGAACACATACCTCATGAGTCGCCGGTTTCAATGACCTTTCCATTGGTATTTTTGGCCTTTATGAGCATTGCTGCCGGATACATCCACTTTAGTGATTATGTAACTGCAGACAAACAGGCCTTTGAGGCGCACCTGAATTATCCGCTGGCTGCTATTGCAGTTGGTGTGGGAGTTCTGGGTATTCTCCTGGCCTATGTTTTTTACAAAAAACCGACAGAGTTGCCGGCAAAAGTGTCAAAATCATTTGGGATGCTGTACCAGTGGACCTATGATAAATTCTACTTTGATGAGTTGTATTTATTCGTGACCAAGCAGATCATCTTCAAAAGAATATCGGCTCCTTTTGCATGGTTCGACAGGCATATTGTGGATGGAACGATGAACCTTATCGGAAATTCGACCGTTTCAGGATCAGAAAAAATTAAGAAAATACAGTCCGGAAGGGTGCAGGATTACGCTTTGGCCTTTGTAGCAGGAGCCGTTGTGCTCGCCATGATTTTTATTTATAAATGGATTATTTAATTGTAAGATGGATATATTAACCTTATTTGTTGTCGTACCGGTCATCACCATTATGGCGCTTGTTTTTGCCAGAAATTTAAAGCAGTCCAGAGTCATTGCCGCGATTGGGATGTTCGTTCAGTTTGTCATGTCGATAAACCTCATATTTGCTTATTTCAAAGAAAAGAAGGTCAATGATGACATCATGGTATTCACCAAGGATTATCTTTGGTTTGAACAGTTTAACATTCACTATACCATCGGGGCAGACGGTATTACCGTAGCCATGATCGTACTGGCTTCCATTGTTGTGTTGGCAGGTGTTTTTGTATCCTGGAAAATGGAAGACCTGCACAAGGAATTCTTTATTTCACTGATCGTGCTTGCGACAGGTGTTTTTGGTTTCTTTATTTCTATCGACCTTTTTACCATGTTCCTTTTTTATGAGATAGCAGTGATCCCTATGTTCCTGCTCATTGGCATCTGGGGCTCCGGACCCAAGGAATATTCTGCCATGAAACTTACCCTGATGTTGATGGGGGCTTCGGCTTTATTGCTCGTAGGAATACTCGGAATCTATTTCAATTCCAACGCAGGGGGCGGAGTTTTAACCTATAACATACTTGAAATTGCCAAGGTAAATATTCCTGTTGAGGCCCAAAACCTCTTCTTCCCGATGACTTTTATAGGTTTCGCTGTTTTGGGGGCCTTGTTTCCCTTTCATACCTGGTCGCCCGATGGTCATGCATCGGCACCAACAGCGGTATCCATGCTGCACGCAGGGGTATTGATGAAACTGGGGGGTTACGGCGTTTTTCGAGTGGCGATGTACTTGTTGCCTGAGGGAGCAATGACCTGGTCAAACTTCTTTATCGTGCTTTCGGTCATCGGTGTTTTTTATGGCGCCCTGGCGGCAATTAAGCAAACCGATCTCAAATATATCAATGCCTATTCATCCGTGAGCCATTTGGGAATGGTTTTATTCGCTTTGCTGATGCTCAATAAAACGGCCTGGAACGGAGCAATTCTGCAATCCTTGTCACATGGTTTTATGACGGCACTTTTCTTTGCCCTGATCGGGATGATCTATGGTAGAACAAAGACCCGTGATGTCACTAAAATGAGTGGGCTGTTAAAGGTGATTCCTTTTATTTCGGTCATGTATGTAATCGCTGGCCTGGCTTCTCTGGGATTACCCGGCTTTAGCGGTTTTATGGCTGAGATGCAGATTTTTGTCGGTGCTTTTCAGCATCCTGATATGTTTCACCGGACTGCCACGATCATTACTGTTTCTGCAATTGTGATTACAGCGGTTTATATTCTGAGGGTCGTGGGAATGATGCTGATGGGGCCGGTTAAGAACGATGATCATATCGTTTTGGAGAAGGCGACATGGTATGAGCGCGTGGGTGTCATTCTTTTGCTGATCCCAATTGTGTTTATGGGAGTGACTCCGATTTGGCTGAGTGATATGATCAGAGAGAGCCTTCAGCCGTTTATAGAAAGAATGATGTAGTTGATAAAGTTTTATCGGGATATAGCAGACCGGTTAAAAAAATAAATAAAATGGGTCATCATATTTTGACAAAAAATTAATGTTTAAAGAATTAATATTATGGATTTAGGAGGGTTTTTATTAATGAGACAAGAATTTGTTTTGCTGGTGGTGATCTTACTGCTCCTTGTTCTTGAGATTTTCATGAGCAACAAGCGGGCTCTGGTCAACGGGGCCATCATTTTATTTGCCATACACACCATAATAGGCTTCGTGCCTTTGGATCAGGGACAGTTGTTCGGAGGGATGTTTAAAACCACTGCATTGGTTCATATGTTCAAGAATGTTTTAAATTTCGGGGTTCTGATCATTTTGTTGCAGTCTGCAGATTGGATCAAAAAAGAAATGATTGAGCAGCACAAGTCAACTGAGTTTTTCGTGCTGATGCTGTCCTCGCTTTTAGGAATGTATTTTATGATTTCATCAGGAGATTTCCTGATGTTCTATCTCGGTCTCGAACTTTCAGCCCTGCCCATTGCAGCCCTGGTTGCATTTGAAACTTCCAAGGGGGAATCGGCCGAAGCAGGGATCAAATTCATCCTGTCGGCGGCTTTGGCCTCAGGTACTTCTGTTTTCGGGGTGTCGTTGATTTATGCCACAACAGGATCCATTTATTTTGAAGAGGTGGCCAACCTACTGGCTTATTCAAACCTGAGCCTGCTCGGATTTATATTTTTCTTTGCAGGTCTGGCTTTTAAAATTTCTCTGGTACCATTTCATTTCTGGACCGCTGATGTATACCAGGGTGCCCCCATAGGGGTTACCTCATATCTTTCGGTTATATCTAAAGGATCTGCAGTTTTTATTTTAATGATCATTTTGTTCACAGTGATGAAGCCCTTCGAAGTGATCACCGGCAATCTGTTGTACATCGTATCCATTGCGACCATGTTCATAGGAAATTTATTTGCCCTTCGTCAGCAGAACATGAAGCGTTTTCTGGCCTTTTCGTCTATTGCACAGGCAGGTTTTATTTTATTGGGAATCTTGTCAAATGATCAGTTAGGGATTTCGACTGTCGTGTTTTTTGTTTCCATTTACGTGTTTACGAATTTGGCAGCCTTTGGCGTGATCCAGTCCATATCAGCAAAAACAGGCAAAGAAAACATGGATGATTACAACGGCCTGTACCGTACCAATCCGAAGCTTAGTCTGGTCATGATGCTGGCATTGTTCTCTCTTGCTGGTATTCCTCCAGTTGCAGGTTTTTTCGGAAAGTTCTTTTTGTTTACAGCAGCCGCAAGCCAGGGATTGTATTTTCTCGTTTTTCTCGCCGTTGTAAATGTAACCATATCACTTTATTACTATCTGCTGGTTGTAAGGGCCATGTTTTTGCGTAAAAGTGACAACCCAATTCCGTATTTTGAAAATAATTTCACGATGAAGCTGGGTTTGGTACTCGCGGTCATCGGTGTTTTGCTGATCGGTTTCAAGAGGGCCGCGTTTTCCAATGAAGCGGGT
>CBDUAP010000149.1:0-7583 GCA_965365165.1 uncultured Flavobacteriaceae bacterium | reverse complement strand
CTTGTTTTTGTCTCTTATTTCGGGAAGAAATCCTGAATATTTGATCAACCAGCAAGTCAAGGCCGTTCCGATGATCAAACGGTCCGGATTGGAGGTGATTCCTACGGGATATATCCTGATCGATGGAGGGAAACAGTCCTCTGTGCAGAAAATCAGTAATACTGAACCCATTAAATCATTTGATGTTGAAGAGATCACCCATACGGCCTGTGCGGGCATGTACATGGGGAAAAAAATTATTTATCTGGAGGCGGGCAGCGGAGCCCTGGCACCGGTATCAGCCTCAATCATAGAGGCGGTAAAGTCGAACATAAGCATTCCGCTGATCGTGGGAGGAGGCATCAGGTCTGAAAACGAATTGAGGAGCGCTTTTGAAAGTGGTGCAGACCTGGTCGTGATCGGAACTGCCTTTGAAGAAAATAACAACCTGCTTACTAAAATCATGAAAAATGAACATATCCATTGATATATCCATGTATCCCCTGCACAAGGATTTTGAAAAACCAGTGATCAAATTTATTCAGACCCTGAGAAAATCTTCCTTTCATATAGAAGAAAATGGGTTGAGCACACAAATCTTTGGTCCTTTTCAAGAGGTGATGACCTTTGTTAATTCCAATATTTATGACGCCTTACTCGATGAAAAGAATTGCGTTTTTGCATTGAAGATTGTCACGGACGACAGAAGCCATCATGAACCAGATTATTGATTTTTTGTTTGATCAATATCAGGGATATCAAACCGCTGATATTGTATTGGAGGTTACTGCTGTAATCTTTGGATTTCTTTCTGTTTGGTATTCCAAGCAGAATAAAATACTGGTCTTCCCGACAGGAATGATCAGTACTTCCATTTTTGTTTACCTTCTGTTCAAATGGGGGCTGCTCGGAGACATGATGATCAACGGGTATTATTTTGCCATGAGCGTTTACGGCTGGTATGTATGGACGCGGAAAGTAGATGCCACCCATGTAACCCCGATCAGCAGAACAAACAGCAAAGAAAAGAAACAGTCTGTGCTGCTTTTTTTTGGTACAATCGTATTTGTTTTTCTTGTTTATTATTTCAATGAAAAATGGAATAGCTGGACGGCCTACGTAGATACCGTTACCACTGCTGTTTTTTTTGTAGGAATGTGGTTAATGGCCAAAAGAAAAATTGAAAACTGGATTTATTGGATCATCGGCGATATTATTTCTATACCCTTATATTTGTACAAAGGTCTCGCATTTACAAGCCTGCAATATTTTGGATTCACCTTTATTGCAATTTATGGATACATAGCATGGAAAAAGCACTTGAACAAATTTCCGTAAACCTGGTCAAGGTTGTCTTGTTTGGCCCTGAGTCAACCGGAAAAACGACAATGTCTGAATATCTGGCAAAGCATTACAACACGGTTTGGGTTGCTGAGTACGCCAGGGAATATTTGCAGAACAAATGGAACAATGAGAGAAAAACCTGTGAAGATTCAGACCTGATTCGAATCGCCGTTGGCCAGATGGCTCTTGAAAACAAGCTTGCAAAAAAGGCAGACAAGGTATTGATTTGTGATACAGACTTACTTGAGACCAAGGTTTATTCAGAAGAATATTATGGAGGACTCGTACATCCTGAACTTGATGAATACGCCGTAAAAAATCAATATGACCTCTATCTTTTGACTGATATTGACACCCCTTGGGAAGCTGATGATCTGAGGGACAGGCCTGATCAAAGAGAGCAAATGTTCAGGGCTTTTGAAAATGCCCTGATCAAGTATAAGCGCCCATACATAAAACTCAGTGGAAGCATTAAGCAAAGAATGGAAATTGCCACGAGGGCTATTGACAGGATACTCGCCGGAAGAAAAGATTTAGACACCTATTCAAGGGAACTTTAACCTTTTGTTTTTTGTATCTTTATATAACATGTTTTCAGACCTATTGAAATAGATCCATGGATACCGAAAGACTAGTCAGGGAAATAAACTTCAGCGCCGTAAGATCTGGTGGTCCTGGTGGTCAGCATGCCAATAAGGTATCTTCCAAAGTCGTTTTGCAGTTCGATCTGAACCAATCTGAAGCATTGACTGATCAGGAAAAATTATCGGCCGCCAAAAACCTTTCGTCAAGGTTAACCAAAGACAATATACTGATCATTTCGTGTGATGAAAGCAGGAGTCAACACAAGAATAAAGAGATCGTTACCCAACGATTTTTAACGCTAATAGCAAGGTCTCTGGAGAAACCCAAGAAGCGGATACGCACAAAAGCAAGTAAGTCGGCAAAACTTAAGAGATTGTCTGCCAAGAAGAAACTTGGCCTCAAAAAGTCATTGAGGCAGAAACCGGATTTGGATTAATTTTTTTGATTTAGAACTATTTATTCATTATTGTTGATTAGATTTGTATCAATCTTAAAAGGGGTGCCAATTACAGGCTGAGATTACACCCATTGAACCTGGAACAGATAATGCTGTTTAGGGAATTGATTTTCAGTTTTTTTGAAAATTAGAGTGACCATCGATTTGAATTTCACCCTTTTTAATTTATAAAATATTGAATTAAACATCCACAGGGAAGAAATGAAGCATTTTATTTTTGTATTGATCATGTGTAGCGGATTTGTATCCATGGCACAGGAAAAAAGCATATTAAAAGACACAATTACACTTGATGAGGTGCTTGTTAAAGCAACCAGGATAGGCGAAAAGGCTCCTTTTACACAGAGCAATGTAACAAAAAGCGAAATTGAAGAAAGAAACCTGGGCCAGGACATACCGGTACTGCTTAATTTTCTTCCTAATGTAGTGACTACTTCTGATGCCGGAAACGGGATTGGATATACCGGGATCAGGGTACGGGGAAGCGATGCGACCAGGGTGAATGTGACCATTAACGGGATTCCGCTAAATGACAGTGAATCGCATGGTGTTTTCTGGGTAAATCTTCCTGATTTTGCCTCTTCTACACAAAGCATGCAGTTACAAAGAGGAGTGGGATCGTCAACAAATGGTGCAGGTGCCTTTGGTGCAAGCCTGAGTTTATCGACCAATGGAATTAGTGAAAAGGCATTTGCAGGACTCAGTTTTTCAGGAGGATCCTATAACAGCTTAAAGGCCAACACACAATTTGGTTCAGGAATACTCAATACTTCAGGGAAATTTAAAGCAGAGTTTACCGGAAGGATTTCAACCATACAGTCTGACGGCTATATAGACAGGGGTTCTTCTGATTTGAAGTCAGTTTACCTGTCAGCGAGTTTCTTTAGTGAAAAAACACTGATCAAAGCCATTGCTTTTGGCGGGCATGAGGTAACCTACCAATCCTGGTACGGAATTGACAGAGAGACATTAGAAACCAACAGAACCTATAATCCCGCAGGAGAAATATATGATGACCAGGGGAATCTGACCGGATTTTATGACAATCAGGTTGATGATTACAAACAGGATCATTACCAGTTGCATATCAATCATGATTTCGGAAATGACTGGAGCGCTAACCTGGCGTTCCATTACACCTATGGCAGGGGTTTTTATGAACAATTCGAGAACCAGGCTGATTTTTCCATTTATGGATTTGATCCTGTTATGATTGACGATGAGGAGATCAGCACAACTGATCTGGTGCAAAGAAAGTGGCTTGACAATGATTTTTACGGGACCACTTTCTCGGTACTTAAGAATTTTGACAATGTCGATTTTATCCTGGGTGGGGCCTATAATTTTTATGACGGGGATCATTTTGGAGAAGTAAAATGGGCACGTTACGGATCCACTATGACCAACCAAAGATTTTATGAGAACAAAGGGGAAAAAACCGATTTCAACATATTTGCAAAGGCTGATGTGTCCCTTAGTGATCAATTCAGTTTATTTGGAGATTTACAGTTCAGGCATGTCAATTACGATGTGGAGGGCATTGATGAAGGACCTGTGGCAGTCGGGCTTAAAGATCAAAATAATTTTTTCAATCCGAAACTGGGAGTAAATTATTTTATGGACAAGAGTAATTTCTATCTGTCCTATGCGAAAGGCCATAAGGAACCAAAAAGAGCCGATTATCTCGCTAATAATCAAGTAAAACCCGAGTCACTGGATGATTTTGAGCTGGGATGGAATTACAATACAGACAGGTTCAGGTTAAAAATGAACCTGTATTACATGAATTACAAAGATCAGCTGGTCCTTACGGGGAACCTTGATGATGTTGGCAATCCGATCGCAGATAATATTGGAAAAAGTTACCGTCTGGGTCTCGAGATTGAGGCCGTGCTGAAGATTCTTGATAATTTGACCTGGCAGCCAAACGCCGCCTTGAGTAGAAACAAGAATATTGACAAATATTATGATTTTGACGGTGAATTGACAAATTTTGGGGACACTGATCTTTCATTTTCCCCAAATTTTATTGCAGGAAGCAATATCAGGTATGTTCCTTTCAAGAACTTTAATATCAGTTTTTTAACCAAGTATGTCGGGCAGCAGTACATGAGTAATATTGAGCTTGAGGCTTCAAAACTGGAGGCCTACTTTGTAAATGATTTGCAGTTGCGTTATGAAATAAAGACTGAGAATTTATTCAAATCTGTTGTTTTTACCGGTCTTGTCAATAATATTATCAATGTGAAGTATGTATCAAATGGATATTTTTACACCTATGATGACACCTGGTCAGATCCGGGTCAGGTAACCACAATAACAGGTGCTGGTTATTACCCCCAGGCCGAGATCAATTTTCTGCTGGGTGTGAATTTGAATTTCTGATCTGAGCCAGACGAGATAGACTTTAACATTGAAACCTTGATCATTTTGTTTCAGGGGAATCTTGTTAGGTAGTGTTTTTGAACTTTTTAATCAGTTTTTAGCCGTAAAGGCAATGCTCCAAATACCCCGAAGGTCGTTTTCCTGAAAACCCAAAGCCATATCATTAGGATAATAGGACTTAATGATTGAATCAGTAATCCTGCTGACCTCCCGATCTAAATTTCCATGACAAGAAAGGCATTTTTTCTGTAAAATTATAGGAGCATAAAAGTGTGGATTGCCCTTTTTATCAAGTTGGACCAATGATTTGAGTTCCTGATTTTTTTTCGCAAGGTTTTGATAATAATTTAGAATTTCTAACTCTTCTTCATCAGGTGCATTACGCTCATTTCTAATACGCAGAGCCGTTCTTTTGATTTGGACCTTATACTTTGACGACATTTCCTGGGTTAGCGGGAGCGCAGCCGTATTACAGTATTTTATAGCTTCCGGTATCCCTCCGTCTTTCATCTTTGCCGCCAGGGTCGCCGATAGCTTTTGGTAGGTTTCCTTCGAAATCTTCATTCCCGTTTCCCTGTATTCCTGTTTTTTCTTGTCAGAAAGGGAGTTTTGACACCCCATGCAAAGCACAGCGCTTGTTATTAAAATAAGAAGCTTTTTCATAAGATAAGATCTTTGCCTACTTGACGACCTTCATGCTGTTTTTTTCCCAGTTGATCATTCCGCCCTCCAGGTCATAGATTTTCTCAAAGCCCATTTCTTCCATCATTTTGGCTGTTTTCCCGCTTCTTCCTCCACTCCTGCAATAGATATAGACCTCTTTGGTCTTATCAAGAGATTTCAACTGAGATTCGAAGTCAGAATCATAAAAATTCATATTCACGGCATTTTCAATATGTCCGGAAGAAAATTCTTCAGGTTTTCTGACATCAATGAGCTGGATGCCATTATTTGCTTTACTAAGTGCTTCAGGAGAAATCAATACAATGCTGGCCTCTCCACTCTCCGCCGCTTTGTCTTTGGTTTCCTTCTTCTGGCCACAGGCGACAAAGGTGACAGAAACAAATAAAACGATCATTATTCTCGGTAAAAGAAATTTCATTTTTATTTCATTTTAGATTTTTAAAAAGATAAATAAAAAAAAGGGAGCATGCAACTCCCTTTTTTGTCATATCAACATTTAATTAAAGCAAGGTAGTCGGGCAGACATAATCCGTGAGCGGTGCTCCGGTTTCTTTTATGTCTTTAAAACCACCTCTGACATCAGTTACATTTTCAACACCATTGGCTTTCATAATTGAGGCAGCTACCAATGAACGGTATCCGCTTGCACAATGCAAAAAGTAATGTTTTTTAGGATCTATTTCTGCAAAATTGTCATGGATAAAATCCAGCGGGAAATTTTCAACACCTTCTACGTGCTCTGACAAATACTCAGATTCTTTCCTCACATCCAGAGGTTTTTCCATTAGTCCTGCCTTTAACATTCCTGTAAATTCATGACCTGATATGGAATTTATTTTATCTACTTTGTATCCATGATCGATCCAGTTTTTAATACCGCCAAACAAATAGCCCAATGTATTGTCATAACCGACCCTTGAAAAGCGTGTAGCTATTTCATTCACTCGGGTTTCATCTTCTGCTATAAAAATGATCTTTTGATTGATATCAGAGATCAGCGCGCCCACCCATGGGGCGAAACTACCATCCAATCCTATAAACCAGGCTCCGGGAACAGTCCCCTCCTCTGTATAACTTTCTTTAGAACGGGTATCTATCACAATTATATCCTTTTGCTGGCTCATTTCGTGAAATGTCTCAGCATCAAGAGGCGTTGATCCTCGATGGATGACCTCATCAATACTCTTGTTGATTGATTTGTTCATTCTCACATTATTTGGAAAATATTGTGGGGGTGCTTTTAAACCGGTGGTCACTTCTTTGATAAATTCTTCTTTTGTCATGTCAGCACGAAGTGCATAGTTCGTTTTCTTCTGGTTGCCCAGGGTATCAAAGGTCTCCGAACTCATATTTTTTCCGCATGCGGAACCTGCACCATGGTTGGGATACACGATGATATCATCTGGCAGGGTCATGATCTTATTTCTTAAGGAATCAAACAGGTGACCCGCAAGATCAGCTTGGGTCATGTCAGATTTTACGGCCAGGTCGGGTCGGCCCACATCTCCAATGAACAGACAGTCTCCTGTACAAACATAGGGTGTATTTCCATCTTCATCAGTGATGAGGTACGATGAAGATTCCATAGTGTGACCTGGGGTATGAAGCAAGGTGATTTTACCTTTTCCCAAGGGGAATTCTTCCCCGTCTTTACCATTGTAAATTTCGTAATCTGCTGTCGCATTGGGTCCAAATATAATCTTGGCACCGGTTTTTTGTGCCAGATCATACTGACCTGAAACAAAATCAGCATGAAAATGTGTTAAAAAAACATATTTGATTTTCGCATTATTGGCCTCTGCCATTCTAATATACGGTTCCGTTTCCCTTAATGGATCAATGATCGCTGCTTCGCCATCTGACTCAATATAATAAGCCATTTCTGCAAGACATCCTGTAAACAACTGTTCAACTTTCATATTATATTATTATTTATTTAGACTTAATTTACTCAAAGTTAATCAATGAAGACTTATCATATGTAACACTTGTTACTTGATCGTCAACATACATTAGCGATTGACTTGTTTTGTATACTCTTGAAAACTATAGTTTTGCCTTGATTCAAAACAATTGCTTTCGTAACAATCCACCGCTTCCTGTATACTCATAAAGCAATGATCGTACCGAATTTTTTTCATCAGTTTTG
>CBDUAP010000148.1:0-7591 GCA_965365165.1 uncultured Flavobacteriaceae bacterium | reverse complement strand
GAGGGCTTTGACATTTGGCTGCAGGAATCGGCGGTGTAAAGTTTTTATTTGCGTGTAAATAGCCGGGAAGTTTCAATTTCTGAAGCCTTCACCTGAGAAGGTTTCGCAGGTGAAGGCTTCAGAAGGAGTAACTAAAAGTCGCAGCTTAATAATTTCTGTAAAAATGAACCAGTTTACTGTGTAATTGCTGGTGAATCGGTTTGGTGAATTCTAAAAACAATTGCTGAGGTGGCGGCGGATTCACACTTTGATTGTTGCAAATGGCAATCTGTTTGTCACTGAGTGCCCTGTCATCCCCGTTAAATTGCCCCCATTCATTGAACCAGACAAATTGTCCGGGAAAATCCTGATAGATCAGATCTTTGTCTTCCATTCCATTTTTGGTAATGGTCAGGTTGACAATTCCTCTTGATGACATTTCCATTCTAAAGATGGCTAATTCGGCATTAACCGAACCGATGACTTCTTTTTTTCTTCCACTGTCAAGAGTGATTTCTCCAATGACTACACTGTCGCGTTCTATTTTTTCTCTGGTTTCCCGTGTATGTGTTTCTCCCACAACAAAATCCTCGAAACTGATCTCAAGGATCTGGTCAGGATTTTGAATTTTATTACTGGCAGCCTGTTCGGGGCTGTAAAACCTGATAAATTCATTGTTCTCAATTTGCTTTAGCGTATTGTTGACCTGTCTGTAAAAAACATCTGCACTCAGTTCATAAAATCGAGATTGAACCGGTTTTAAATTTGCCACTACATGAAGTATCGATAAATGATAGGCTTCATCAATTTTTTCTCCCACATTTTTGTAGCCGGGTACGAGCTTGTCTGCTTTCAGAAAATAGTGATAGGCCTGTTTTGCGTTTTCACGGTTCGCAAATGAAAGCTGGTACAACCCTGCACTGTATTGCTCTTCAGCCGCAAGGGGTTTGATCTTTTCAAGGGTCGTGTAATATTTTTTTGGTTTGGTTATAACCTGTTGGGCCCCGGGCGATCTCTGTATGCTCTCATACATGCCATTTAGTTTGTTATAGGTATGAACAGCATTTGTATATTTAAATTCCTTATTAGACTGCGCATCGCTTTCAAGCTGGTCCATAAAGATGTTGACAGCCTGAGGATATGCATTCGCAAGTGCTTCCCTCGAATTCTTGTGGTTCGGGTTTTTTCTCAGTTTTTCAACGGACCTCATCACCGCTTCATAGTAATTTCCCTGCTCGTATAAACTCTTGCTTGAGGTACATGAAAGTGCAACAAGGCCCATGACGGCAACAAATATTATCACATGTTTTACAGCTCTTTTCATTTTAATGGATTTTTGCATGAATAGTTGAAATTGACAAAACAATATGTTTCATAACGAAAATTGCCTGTTTATATTGAATTTGACAGGTATTTTTATTGAATAAAAAATTATTGTAATCATGTACATCAATAAAAATTTCTTTATAGACAGGATTATGATACAAGGTTGCCTTAAAAAACTAGAAGCAATATTTTGTTTTGACAGGGGTATTAGAAAGGAAGGCTGTTGATCACATTGATTTTACGTTTGATAAGTGTACTGTCGGCTTTCTTTTGTTGCCTTTCTTTGGAAGAGAACAAGTGTTTGTACTTTGCTTTAGTGATTTTAAAATCCATATCCTCTTCTGTGCCTTTCAAGTCTATACCGGCTTTGAAAGGCATGGGTGATTTGAGAATAGATACGTGATAATCATAAGTCAGATTCAAATTATGATGTCCTCCAATGGCAACTTTGTACCTGTCTATCGTAACCACCGAAGGAAAAATTTCTATTTCCTTGTCTTTAAAGATCATTGCGAATTCTAACTTGTCAATCGTATTTTTTTCCTTGTTTTTAAATAAGAGTAATTTGGCCATTTTCTCAAATGTTTTCCCGTTTAAAACAACCAGGTTGGTACCTGCAACTCTTGCCATGGCATCAATCGAAGCTGCGTTCATGTCAAGGTTCATGTCCACGGCCGTATTCCCTTTCATTCGGGCATCCACTTTGCCCTCAAAAGAATCAACCATAGGCAATAAAGTATCTAATACCGGTAAAAGTTCAGTAAGTTTTGACAAATCAATATCAAAGATTTTAAAATCAAAATCAAGGGAAGCAATTCCGGCTTTCTTTGAAGCATAAGCAGCCGAGGTCGTCATTTTTGCCGCCATAGTGGTCATTTGCAAATTTGCAAGGTCTATTTTCTGATCCTTTATGGTGATCACCCCAACGACGTCATCAACAGTAAAATTTTTATATTTTAACTTTTTAAAACGGCTTTGCAAACTTAAATCCAATCTTTCAGGGACAACAAATGACCTGGGTTGTTCAATTGTTTCGGCCTGAATTTCAGGCTGCTCCTGAGCAAAGATTTGTTCGGGAGTTTTATCAACCGGATGAGTACCACTGTTGATGGCTTGTATGATCTCATTAAAATCAATTAAATCAGAAGCTACTTCAAGCTCGCCGGTAAAAATTTTGTCATCAAAAAACGCCTTACGGATATTATATACTTTGCCCGTTGCCTCGACGTCAGAGCTACCTATTTCTATTTTTGCCTGATCAAGACTGATGATTCCCGGCCTGAATGTGATCCTGGTTTGAGGCATTTTGAGCAAAAGCGGAAATTCAGGAGTGTAGGCATAGAGTTGATCAAAAGAGATATGACCATTGATCGGCCAGTCGTTATTGTGTCTTACGGAGCTTAATTCATAATCTCCTTTCGTAATGGCAAAAAAGCGTCCTTTTGATTTAATTCCTGCTGAATCTATCTGAAATACAGAATGTATTGACGGCATGCCGGGGTCCTTTTCATAAGGTTGCAAATCAACTTTTGCACTGATGAATTTTAATTTGGCAACAAGGGTGTCAGCCAGGTTGATGTTTCCATTATCAATCAGAACAGAAGATTTCACGACAGCAACCCTGGTTGAATCCTTAAATGGAGTTGTAGCAAATTCAATATTCAGTTGATCTAAATTTCCACCTGATTTTTTACCATTCCTAAAATCAAGGTTCTTCACAATAACATTTCCACCGATGACCTTGGTCGATTTTTCTGTCAATAAATTGCTGTTCTGGTCCTGTTCAAGGCGAATTTCGGCCAAGCTGAGCCTGAAGTGGAGGCTGTCTGCCTCATTGTTAAAAACAACCTGATCCATGGTTAAGGTGCCAAGCGCCTGAATTTTGCCATAGTCCTGTTTCTTGATGTCATTGATGTTAAATTCGGAAGAAAGATGCACTTCTGCTGAGCCTTCAAGGTTTAAGCTTTTTTTAAAGGGGAAACTGTTTTCCAAAGCCCCCAGATCAATTCTTCCATTGGCGTCAATAGCCAAATTGGCATGCTCAAATAAATTGCGCCCTTGACCTTTGATGTTAATTTCGGTCCCCACTCCTTTCAGCGTGAAATTTTTAATGTCAAAATGTGAGCCAGTTGTGATCTGAGGTGAAATATAGGCTTCAATATCGGCTTCTAAAAGCTCTATTTTATTGGGTTTATTCTTATAAGAGATTGCACCCTCACTGATTTTAAACTTGGCATCAATTGCTGGAATCTCATCCTTTTTATAGGTGCCTTTGATAGCTGCATACAGTGATACGTCGCCTTGAGCTACGTAATCATTTGATTTCTCTAATACAGTTTCCGGGACCAAATCGATCAGGGTATTCAGGGTGGGAACTTCCAGGTCCAGTTCAAGGTCCACCTCAATCTGCTTTTTTGTCTTGTCCGGGTGCAGGGTTCCCTCGGTTACAAATGAGATGTCATTGATGCCCACTTTCGCATTTTTTAAATCAATCACTTTGGATTCCCGATTGATATGAAAGTCAGTATCCAGGGTAATTGTCAATTGATCCGTATAGGTAGCTCCTTTTTTTCTGAATATCACATTGTCGCTATGGGAGATCAGTTTGAGCAATATTTCTTTTTCACTGTATTTTGCTGCTATATCCAGGTCAAACCCGTCGATGGCCATAAAATTATCGCTGTAACGATCATCAAATATCATATTGCCATCTATGATTGAAATTTCTTCGATATTGATACTGGCATTAAAATCTTTTTGTGGTTTATCCGATGTGGAAAGACTATCTTTTTTGGCGTCATCCTCTTTTAAAATATCCCAATTAGGGTTCCCTTCCTTAGTAACAACTGCATAAATCTCCGGGTTTTCAAAGGACAATTTATTGACCTTAATATTATTGTTCAGAAAGGCCAGGGGATTTACACTTACCACCCCGTAATCAAATTTCATTAGGGTGTCATTCGAATTAAAAATGGAATCCTTACTATCGGATAAGCCAATAACATAACCCTTATTCAATTCAAGCTTAAAACTTGGAAAAGTCTTGAAAAATGTCAATTCGATCGCTTCAATATAAAGTTCAGAATGGAGATTTTCATTGATTGCATCAACAACCTTTGGGGTTATTTTTTCTGGTGTCAAAACAAACTGAAAGACAATCCCAATAGCTGTTGAAAGCAACAATACCAACGCAACAACAAAAACAGCCAGGTATTTCGAAATTTTTAAAAGCTTTTTTTTCACGAGTTCTGTGATGATTAAGGGCGCTTATAAAAATACGAATTTTGTCAGTGAAATAAAATTTGACCGGTAACCCCTGGCTTACTTCCTTTGGGAAAAGACTTTATACTGATTCTTAAACTTAAGAATAAAGGCCAAAGTTCTTAAAACCTTTTTTGATAAGAAATTGAATAAGTTCGGACATTTTTTGGATACATTGGTCCTCGATGGGTTGCCGTCTGAAAGTAAATCAAGTATATTCATCTGGTCTGAGACATTATTATAAATCTTTAAAACATAAAAAACATGAAATCAGTTATCATCACAGGGGCAAACAGAGGTATTGGCCTCGACTCCTCATTGGCATTTGGCCGGGCAGGATACAAAGTTTTTGCAACCATGCGAAATCCTGAAAAGGCCTCAAGCCTCAAGGAAAAATCAGAGGAAGAAAACCTCGATATAAGCCTGTTGAAGATGGATGTGGATTCGGATACATCTGTGAGTCAATGCATTAAAACCATACTTGATAAAAATGGGCCCGTTGATGTGCTTGTCAACAATGCCGGTATTGAGCGTCATGGCGCCATAGAAGAAATGGACCTCTCTGTTTTCAAAGAAGTGATGGAGACGAATTATTTTGGTGTAATTCGTTGTGTTCAAGCCGTTCTTCCGAGTATGCGTGAACGTAAAAAAGGTTGCATTGTCAATGTGTCTTCTGTGGCAGGTAATATTTCAAATTCACCTTTGGCTCCTTATGCGGCATCAAAATTTGCACTGGAAGCACTGAGCGAAGCGCTGGCCCAGGAAGTAAAGCCCTTTGGAATAAAGGTAAAGATTATCAAACCGGGTATCATCAATACCGATATGGCAAAAGACATTCAGCATGGTGAACCCAATAGCAATTATCCGCAATCCTTCAGGTTTGGAGGCATGTTCAGGGCATCTTTGGAACATCCGACGCCTCCAATCCTTGTGGCCGATAAAATTTTGGAAGTTGCCCAAAGCAACGACTGGGAACTAAGACATCCCGTGGGGCCTGATGCCGTTCCGTTTTTGGAATGGAGAGCCTCCATGACTGATGAACAGTGGGTTGACTGGAATGCCCAAAACGATGAGGATTGGTACCGGGCTGTCGAGGAGAGTTTCGGATTGAATGCCAGAGTCAAAGTGTAAATCGATGAATTGAGAACAATCTTGCTTAATTTGGTGATTTTATGATATTTTCTCATTATTCGAAAGTTTTTTTAAATTATATTCAAATTTTCAGGTAATTAATTAAAAAATTCATCAATAAAATGATAATTCTGAGAAATGGAAAATTTGGGTTCGCTGTTAATAATTAGCCTGCAATTAGCTGATTTTTAATTGTTAAATAGATTTTTTTTTAATATATTTAATTTTTTAAAAATATAATTTCCTTCGTTTGAAGGCAATTCTGGAACTATCAATTCAATCAACCGGATAAATTTAATCGGGTCTTCGGACATTAAAACAGCGTTTTCGTCCTGATCAGATTCTAAATTTGGTTTAATTGGATTTGTTTTGCTGTCATTAATGTCAGAAACATTTGATTAATTTTTTGTTAAATGAAATGTATTGAAGAATGATGAAAAAATTACGTGATTTAATTTAATCAACCCTCCCCCTCTAAAATGATCAATCTCCTCTTATTACTCAAAAAAAATGTTTTTATTGAGTCTGCATCAGATCGTAAAAACAAGCTATTGAAACCTTCGAAAAATTTAAAAGGAATAACTAACTCTTCCTTGAATTTTTATGTATTAACTTTTATTTTACTTTTTAGTTTTGCTTTCTCCGGATATGCCCAAAAAGAAAAGGATATACTTCCTTTGGTTTGTGTTAAGAAAATGGAAAACGGTTTGTATCAGGCAAGTTTCTCCTATGAAAATCCCACCAGAAAAGAGGTGGTGATAGATGAGAATGGAAGCATTATCAAATCGAACAATGGTAAAAGAGTTGCCAAAGGCCTCAACAAATTCAAACCGGGTGTAAACAAAAAGGCTTTTACAAAAGAATTTGGCGCAGGTGACTTTATTGAATGGACCATAACAAGCAACGGAAATACGCATACAGTTGTGGCGAACGTGAATTCCGGCTACTGTGAGCCAGATGATGGGGTTATTTTCCCTGTAATTGGTAATGGAAAATCATTTGATATTATTGGGCAAGAACTGACATCTTTATGTGATGGTGTTGCCGGAGAAACCCCTTCTAGTTTAATTTTTCAATTGGCCAATAACAAGGTGTTGGTTGAGATAGTGCCTGTAGACGATGTGTCCAGCGTAATTACTTTATTACAAGGACCTCCTTTTAACAGCCAGAATTCGGATTTTCTTTTAGATTTGAACGCCTTGAATAATCTGTCTGCTGTAGATGTTTATATTGATCAGGAAGACCTTTGTGAGTTGAATAATTACGGAGATATTATAAACTTTGCCAGACCGGTTTATCCTGCAAAGAATAATAGCGGTGGGGTTAACTCTCAGGGAGATGGAGCGCAAACTTCAAATTTGGTTCGTGATTCGTTCCGCATGAAAAACGCTGACGGAAATTTTGTCACTGTAGATGGTTCCGGTATTACTGTGGGGATTTTATCAGATAGTTATAATATGTTTGTCCCTGGAGGAGGATTAGCTGACATTGATATTTCAAATGGTGAATTACCGGTTAGCGACCCGAATAACCCAGTGGTTGTAGAAGATAATCTTTATAAGGCCAGTGATGAGGGAAGGGCCATGGCGCAAATAATTCACGATGTGGCACCTGGAGCTGCACTGAAATTTCACACTGCTACGGCCTCTCCGCGGCAATTTGAAGTAGCTTTTGATAAACTGGCCGCATATAGTGATATTATCGTAGATGATATTACTTTTATTACGGAACCTTTTTTTGGTAAAGGACGAATTTCTAATGCGATTGAATCTTTTGTAGGAAGCGGGCCGGATAAATTTCATTTTACCTCGGCAGGAAATTTTGCGAACAAAGGCTATCAAAGTGTTTTTAATTCTACGGGAACCTTGCCGGTTACTAATTTTATTGACCCCTC
>CBDUAP010000147.1:0-7693 GCA_965365165.1 uncultured Flavobacteriaceae bacterium | reverse complement strand
TGTTTTACACAAATCCACCCCACCTGTATTCCGAGATCGGGAGATTATCAGTCTAAGCTGACCCTGATGTCTGAATCTTTAAGGAATGACGGAAGGATATGGGTTCCGGCAAAATTAGAAGATGCAAAAGCGATTCAGGAAGGCAAATTAAAGCCTACTGAACTGGCAGAAGAAGACAGAGATTACTTTTTGGAAAGAAGGTATCCTGCATTCGGAAACCTTGTGCCAAGGGATGTGGCTTCGAGGGCCGCGAAAGAAAGATGCGATGCAGGCTTTGGCGTAAATGCGACTGGAGAGGCAGTATATCTTGATTTTGCTTCAGCAATTGAAAGATATGGAAGCGAACAGGCAAAGATCAAGCACATCGCAAATCCTTCAAAAGAGAAAATTACGGAACTCGGAGCGGCCATAATAGAAGCCAAGTACGGGAACTTGTTTCAGATGTATGAAAAGATCATTGACGAGAATCCTTATGTAACTCCGATGATGATTTATCCTGCCACACACTATACCATGGGGGGTGTCTGGGTTGATTATAATCTAATGACTACCGTGCCTGGCCTGTATTGTATTGGTGAAGCCAATTTTTCAGATCACGGAGCCAACAGGCTAGGTGCTTCAGCATTGATGCAGGGTCTTGCAGACGGATATTTTGTTTTACCCTATACCATTGGTGATTATCTTGCTGACGATATTCAAACCGGCAGAATTCCAACAGACAGCCCTGAATTCGAAGCTGTTGAAAAGGAAGTCAAGGACAGGCTGGAATTCTTTATCAACAATAAAGGAACGCATACCGTAGATTATTACCACAAGAAACTTGGAAAAGTGATGTGGGATAAAGTGGGTATGGCCAGAAACGAAAAGGGCCTTAAAGAGGCCATCAAGGAAATTCAGGAAATCAGGGAAGACTTCTGGAAAAACGTAAAGGTTACCGGAAAGCTCGATGAATTGAACCCGGAACTGGAAAAGGCCGGAAGGGTGGCTGACTTCCTTGAATTGGGAGAATTGTTTGCCAAAGATGCGCTGGAGCGTGAAGAATCTTGCGGAGGTCATTTCCGTGAAGAGCACGTTACCGAAGACGGTGAGGCAAAAAGGGATGACAAAAACTTTGCATACGTGGCGGCCTGGGAATACACAGGCAAACCAAGTGAAGCCATATTGCATAAAGAGCAATTGGAATTTAAAGATATTGAATTGAAAACACGTTCTTATAAATAAATAGACATTATGAATTTAACGTTAAAAATTTGGAGACAGAGCGGCCCTCAGGATAAAGGCCGGATGGTTGATTATAAAGTAACCGATATTTCAGAGCATATGTCATTTCTGGAAATGATGGACGTGTTGAATGAAAGCCTTGTGGCCAAAAACGAGGATCCTATCGCTTTTGACCACGACTGCAGGGAAGGAATATGCGGAACCTGTTCTTTGCACATTAACGGAGAGCCTCATGGGCCTGACCGTGGCGTTACCACGTGCCAGTTGCACATGAGAATGTTCAACGACGGAGATACCATTTATATTGAACCATGGAGAGCCAAGGCTTTCCCGGTGATCAAGGACCTTGTGGTTGACAGAACCGCCTTTGAAAGAATACAGCAGGCCGGAGCTTATATTTCAGTAAATACTTCAGGTAATACCCAGGATGCCAACGCGATACCTATTCCAAAGTATGATGCAGATCTTTCGATGGATGCTGCGGCTTGCATTGGATGCGGAGCCTGTGTAGCTTCCTGTAAGAATTCTTCTGCCATGTTGTTCGTTGGAGCCAAGGTCTCACAATTTGCCTTATTGCCACAGGGACGTATCGAAGCCAGGGAACGCGTTTTGAATATGGTGAAGCAAATGGATGAAGAAGGTTTTGGTAATTGTACCAATACAGGGGCCTGTGAAATAGAATGCCCCAAGAATATTTCACTTGAGAACATCGCAAGAATGAACAGGGAGTTCCTGAAAGCGACGATTTAAAAATAAAAAGCCCTGAACTTGAATCAGGGCTTTTTTTATGAGGGCAATTGGTATTTATATAACCATGTTCCTCCTTCCTGATTTTTTTTGGTTCACTTCCCCTATATGGTTAACAGGTACCCAGATTGAGCCCTCATTCAGCACGAAGATGACAGGAAAAATATGCCTGATAAAGAAAGGATTTCCTAAAAAGCAGTACTTTAGTAGGGATAAAATTCAAGGGACCATGCCAATCTTTCAAGGGAATACCACTTCTAAATTACCAGATGCTACAACCAGTATTTTTACAGTGATGAGCCATCTGGCTCAAAAGGAAAAGGCCATCAATTTATCACAGGGTTATCCTGATTTCCCCACTTCCCCCGAATTGATTGAATTGGTAAGCGAAGCCATGCGGGAAGGTTTCAATCAGTATGCCCCCATGCCCGGAATCATTCCCTTAAGAGAGGTCATTTCGGAGAAAATTGAAAGCCTGTACGGAACAACCTATCATCCGGAATCTGAGATCACGGTTACTGCCGGAGCCACGCAGGCCATCTACACGATCATATCTGCCATGGTTCAGCATGATGATGAGGTAATCATTTTTGCACCGGCCTATGATTGTTATGAGCCAAGTATCAGGCTCAACGGAGGCAAGGCGATCGAAATTGAACTCAGGCCGCCTTCTTACGGCATACCCTGGGAGCAGTTGGATTCTGCGATTGGTAAAAAAACAAAGATGATCATTATCAACACGCCACACAACCCTACAGGAACAGTTCTAAGCCGTAAAGACATGATGCAACTGGAAAAAATGGTGAGGAA
Source organism: uncultured Flavobacteriaceae bacterium (assembly GCA_965365165.1). Classification (GTDB taxonomy): domain Bacteria; phylum Bacteroidota; class Bacteroidia; order Flavobacteriales; family Flavobacteriaceae; genus Lutimonas. Next base: position 4,915 of record CBDUAP010000147.1, on the reverse strand, counting down.
TACAGATATCGTTATTTTGAGCGATGAGGTGTATGAGCACATTGTTTTTGACGGGCTTGAGCACCAAAGCGTGGCGCGATTTCCGGGGCTGGCAGAAAGGAGTTTTTTGGTGGCTTCTTTTGGAAAGACTTTTCACAACACAGGTTGGAAAATGGGCTACTGCGCAGGACCTGAATTGTTAATGAAGGAGTTCAGAAACGTTCATCAGTTTAATGTATTTAGTGTGAATCATCCTATCCAGAGAGCTTTATCGGTTTATCTGAAAAATGCCCGGAACTATTTGTCTTTACCTGATTTTTTTCAACAAAAAAGGGATAAGTTTCTCGAGGCGATTGAAGGTTCCGGATTTAGATTCACTCCGTCAAAAGGAACGTATTTTCAATTGCTGAATTACGAGAATATCAGTGATGAACAAGACGTTGAACTGGCAAAGAAATGGACTAGAGATTTAAAGCTAGCTTCCATTCCGGTTTCTGTGTTTTACAGTCAGCCGACAGACCATAAGGTGTTGCGTTTCTGTTTTGCGAAGTCTGAAGAAACCCTGATGCGCGGGGCAGCTATACTCAACAAAATTCAATCCTCTTAAATACGCACCATCCCTATGGAAAATTCTTTAAAGATATCTTTGATTCAAACAGATACGATTTGGGAATCTATCGACCAAAACCTTGACAATATTGGACGTAAAACAGAAAAGTTGGACAAGGATACCGATCTGGTCATCCTGCCTGAATTATTTTCAACAGGATTTACCATGGAAGCTGATAAAATTGCAGAAACCATGGATGGAAAAGCCGTAACCTGGATGAAAGAAAAAGCAAGGTCAATGGATTGCCTTGTTATGGGAAGCCTCGTGATCAAAGAAGAAGGATTCTTTTATAACAGGCTCGTCGCAGCTTTTCCAAAAGGGGACGTATTGTCTTATGACAAAAGGCACCTCTTTTCTTATGCAGGTGAAGACAAAGTATTCAAAGCAGGAGAGCAGCGATTGATTTTTTCATATAAAGGCTTTAGAATCTGTCCTTTGATCTGTTACGACCTTCGCTTTCCGGTGTGGTCCCGTAACACAGAGGAAATAGACCTGCTGATCTATGTGGCCAACTGGCCGGATGCACGAATGATGGCATGGGATACTTTATTAAAGGCTCGAGCCATTGAAAATATGTGTTTTGTGGCTGCGGTGAACAGGGTAGGGCTTGACAATAACGGACTCAATTATACGGGTCATTCGGCTGTCTATGATGCCATGGGAGAAACCCTGCTGAGTTTAAAGACTGGAGAAGAAGCCTTCGAAAAAGTTTCGCTTGACACTGGCCACATTAAAGAAGTAAGATCAAAATTTCGTTTCCTGGAAGACAGGGATGAATTTAAGATCCTTTAAGATGTTTCATTTACAGGGTTTAGTTTGATCAGGGCTTCCTTGATGGTGCTCTCGGTCTTTTGAAACAACTCTTCAAAGGGCATGTCAGCCGCTTTGATGGGTTCATGGGCCTCCATGGTCACTTTGATACCAACACCCAATGGGAAGGCCCCTTTTCTGACGAGCCTCCATGAATTGTTTATTGACAGAGGTATGACATAGCATGAAGGTGCTTTTTTTACCATCATTTTAAGGCCGTTTTCACGGAAAGGCTTGGGAACCGCTATTTTACTCCTTGTTCCTTCAGGAAAAATAACCGCTGTGAGTTTTCTTTGTTCAATTTTCTCTCCAAATTCCATTAAGGCACTGATCGACTGCCTGCGGTCTTTTCGATCAATCAAAACGTTGTCTCCATGCCTTAAATTATAAGAAACACTCGGGATTCCTTTTCCCAACTCAATTTTGGAGACAAAGTTTGGAAAAGACTTGCGAAAATACATGTACATAGGAGGAATATCATAGGTGCTTTGATGATTTGACACAATGATTATCGGTGCATTTTCAGGAAGGGCATGCTTGTTAATAAATTTCACCCTGGAAAATAAAAGGAACAAACTCCATGTCAATCCTATATTCAAGGCAACTACAGTGGCCCGGTGTGCCTTTTTTCCAAAAAGGTTAAAAGAGATCCATTGAATGGGATGAAAGACCAGCAAGAGCAATCCAAACACGATATAATGAATTACAGAAAGCGGGTACGATAAAAGTTTTAAAAAGTATGCCATAAGCTGTTGTTCAGGTCAGGAGGCAATATTTTTTATCTAAATTAAAATGACAGCCACTGGCTCCACGGGATTCTGCTAAGCACAAAAACCAGGGCAATTCCATAGTATAATGCCACAGTTTTGAATTTACCCATGTCAGTCGTTTGTTTTTTGTGTTTGGAAAAGCCCATGGTAATCAAAACGATAGCCAGAATCATCATAAGCGGATGCTCTATGACAAATAATCTGATTTCCGGTTCTTTCATGGCAGCTCCCATCCCGTTGTCTAAAACATAGGCGAATTGAGCTGAAACAAAATAAGCGATAAAACCAATGATCAATTGTAAATGGGCAATGATCAGGGTGAATAAGGAAATCCTGAGGTCCTTGTCTTTGAACTCTTTTTTTGAAGTCAGGCCGATGACGGCATTTACAACGGCAAAGATCAAAATGATCAGGGTGATGTAGGCCCAGCCGGAATGTAGCATTTTAAGCATGATATTGTTTTTTTAATTAGTAGAGCAAAAGTAATCAAAATAAAAAACCTACACTTTATTTGTTTATAAAGTGTAGGTTTTAATAAAATTTATTGCGTCAATTCTTAGAATCTGAATCTTACAGAAGTGTTCCAGGTCGTTCCCCAACCGAAAAATACCCTGTTTCTAGTATTTACACCGTTCCAGGTATCATCTCCTTCATCCGCATGAATATTGGTTTCTGATTCTGAAATATACAATTCATTAAAGACATTGTTGACGTTCACACTGAATTCAAGTGAATTATTGCCCTTCATGATCCAGTTATATGACACTCTTGCATCTACAAGGTTAAATGAAGGAAGTTCAAGAGAACCATCATTTTCTTCAGTGTCAAAATCGGTAACATCAATATCAGCGTAAAGACTGCTAGCAAGTCTCCAGTTCAAACCGGCGTTGAAGTTCTTAAAGAAAGTGTAATTGGCTCCCAAAGCAGCCGTAACCTGAGCGGCATCACCTACTTTTACACCGTCAAGGTATAAGGTTGAAGAGCCAACATAATTCTGGCTTTCGTCAAAGAGATCAGCTTCTGCGTCACCTTCATACTCCCAGTTCCCGAAAGAGGCCATACCATTGATCTTTAAATTATCGAGGGCTCTCCAAACAAAGTCAATTTCAAGACCCGTATGAACTTGTTTTACACCCTGGTAGTTTGCTGTTCCCCTGAAGTCTCCAATGGTCACAGAGCTGGTTTCAAACCTATCTTCCCAAGAAGTTCTGTAGACGTTCGCATTGGCCGAAAAGCTGCTGCTTCTAAAACCATATCCCAATTCAAATCCGATGATTTTTTCATTTTGAAGGTCAGGATTCACATTGTTCCCAAAATTGATAAATACAGCGTCGAACATAGGTTGCTTTGAATAATATCCTGAATTAAAGAATACGTTATGGTTTTCATTGATATTATAATTCAGACCTCCCTTAATGTTTCCTCCTGCGAGGTTTTTTTTGTCTGATTTTTGATCTTCAGGCAATTCGTTGAAATATTCAACACGTTGGAAACCTTGGTTTGAGAAAGACCCTTGCATAAACGCAGAAATCTTGTCGTTCTTATATTCAACTTGTCCGAACAAGCCAGCCCAGTTCACTAGTCCGTCATTGTAATAGTCAATTTTTTCCTGACCATCAATGTCATCCCACGGATTCCAGCTCGGTCTGGCGTCTACGAAATCTTTAGGCTCAATAACATTAGGATTGTTATTTCTGTTGTCGTAATCGATATAATTGTCTGCACCCAATACATCATTAACCGTTCTGTAGTGAATACCTTTGTAGGTTCTGAGGTCAACTCCTACGTCAAAACTCCAGTTGGCATTGATGTCATCATGAAAATTAATGATGCTTCCATACCAGTTATGTGAATTCATCGAAGCCCTTCTTGAGATACCGTTATCAGATCCGTTTCTTCCCCCTCCATCAGGGTGACCATTGTTTCCGGTGTTTGAGAAAGCATTATTGAATGGTGTTCTGTCATCTCCAAAACTCGGTACAGATTTTCCTGAATTCCAGGCAACAATATTGTCGACAGGAACAAGACCAATGGCGTTGGTCAACTGGTACTGGCGTCTTCCGTTGATCCTACCGATCTCACCGGTTCCGCCTCCACGACCCCAGGAGCCGTAAACCACGGTTGACAATCTCATGTTATCATTAAAAACCCATTCCCAGTTCAAAGACATAACAGGCTTGTGATAGAAGTTTCTTCTGAAACTGTATTCTCTTCCGTCTAAATAACCCCAGTCAGAATTGTACTTTCTGTTTGGTTTTGTTGCGTTTTCATCCGGGCCGTTTTTTTGATACAACTGATGTGCGGCCAAGGAAGGAGCAAAACTTTTTTGGTGGTGCCATTGCGGCGCACCGGTAAAGATAAATTGAAGATCATGTTTGTCATTGACCTTATAGCCTAATCCGATGAAATAATTGTCACCGGCAAATTTGGTACCATCAATGTAACCATCACCTTGCGTATGGCTGATCAGAACGCTTGCTGAAAAACCACTTTCAAGCAGTCCGGTATTATAAGAACCAAGCACTTTTGAATAATTATCATTACCAAAGGTCGTGGCAATTGTACCACCTTCACGAGCAGTTGAGGTTTGGGTAATCACGTTAATTGTACCACCCACAGATGAAATGGCTAATTTAGATGAACCAAGTCCACGTTGTACCTGCATGGCGGTGGTAACATCAGACAAACCAGCCCAGTTAGACCAGCATACCCATCCGTTTTCCATATCATTTACAGGCTGGCCATT
>CBDUAP010000146.1:0-7698 GCA_965365165.1 uncultured Flavobacteriaceae bacterium | reverse complement strand
ACTTATATCAGGTATTTTAATCTTTAAACGAATATGAAAATGATAAGCAGTGGCTTAAAAACCACAGTTGTAAACAGTCAAAAAAATGAAAATGAACAGAATAGATAAAACCATGTCAAACAGCAGCCCAAACGGGAGCCGTCCTAAAAAACTGCTTTCGGTCTACTTCACTGCCGGCTACCCTGAACTTGAAGATACAGTACCTGTTATCAAAGCCCTCGAAGCATCAGGGGTAGATATGATCGAAATTGGCTTGCCTTTTTCTGATCCACTGGCAGACGGACCGACCATTCAGGTGAGCAGTACACAGGCCCTGGAAAACGGGATGAGCACAGAAAAATTATTTGAACAGCTGACCTCCATCAGGGAAACGGTGGAAATCCCCTTGCTGATCATGGGGTATTTTAATCCGATCCTTCAATTTGGGATTGAGAAATTCTGTAAAAAATGCAAGGAAGTCGGTATCGACGGACTGATCATACCAGACTTACCGGTTGATGTATATCACGATAAATATTCTGATGTTTTTGAAAAATATGGTTTGTACAATGTTTTTCTTATCACGCCTCAAACCTCTGATGAAAGGATCCGGTACATTGACAGTATTTCAAAAGGGTTTATTTATATGGTAAGTTCAGCGAGTACCACAGGTGCCAAGCATATTTTTGATCAGGAACAATTGGCATATTTTAAAAGGATCAGCAGACTGGGATTAAAAACCCCGCAAATAGTAGGATTTGGGATATCAAATCACGAAACATTTGAGCAGGCTACAAAATTTGCCAGAGGGGCAATCATCGGTTCTGCCTTTGTAAAATTTCTTAAATCAAATCCGCTTACAGATATACACAAATTCACTCAATACATTGAATCTGCCCCGGGTTAACATTAAGATAATATATTCTTAAATGATGTTTAACTCAAGGGTTCATATTTCATGGAAATATTGGGCTATTTTTGTCGATTATTTTAATACACGAAAAGGCAGAAGGGTTTGAAAGTATTTGGGAGTTTGACATACAGAAAGAAATTATTTTTATATCTGTCAGCCATATTTATTGTTTTTACAATACTTGTGCTGTTATTTCAATACAAGCGTGAGAAGGATTTTAAACGTGATCAGATTGAGATCAGCCTGAACAATATTGCTGAGCTAACACATCATTTTATTGAGCGAAAAGGGCTTGATGTCAAAAGTGATCTTGCATCGCTGGATTCTTTGTATTTGTATCTTCCCCTTGACAACATTAGGGTAACCGTACTTGATAAATCAGGAAAGGTGCTTTATGACACCGAGGTCACGGATGTCGAAAAAATGGAGAATCATTTTTACCGACCCGAAATTAAAAAAGCTTACAGGTCCGGAACAGGTTCCAACATCAGGGAATCCGCAACCACCGGATACGAGTATTATTATTTTGCCAAGCAATACGAGGATCTTTATGTGAGGACAGCCGCGCATTATAATGTCGAAGTAAAGAATTTCCTGGGGGTCGAAAAGTTGTTTATATTCTATCTGATTACCTTGTTTTTGCTCACATGGTGGTTTTTGAGTTTGATCACAAGGAATCTGTCAAATGTGCTTATCAAATTAAGAGACTTTGCAACAAGCTTGAGTCACGGGGAGGCTGTTGAGGAAAAAATTGAATTTCCCAAGGGCGAGTTTGGTGAAATAAGCCATCAGATAGTTGATATATATGACAAACTTACAGTGGCTAAAAGTAAGATCGAGATTGAAAAGAATAAACTCTTTTCTCACCTGATTGCCTTGAATGAAGGAATCGCATTTTTTACACCCGATAAAAAGAAGATCCTGAGGAATAATCATTTCATTCAGTATTTGAACATCATTTCAGATGAAACCAATATTTCGGAGGAAAAAATATTTCATGTTAAGGAGTTTGCCAGGATGAACAAATTCCTTGAAAAGAACCTGAAAAAATCAAAGCAGATCAAACAAAGTGAACTCCCGCATTTTGAAGAGGTGATATTCAAGGATATCAGGGCCTATAATATTCATGCCATTATTTTTTCTGATAAGAGTTTTGAAATTGTGATCAGGGATGTCACCAGGTTCGAAAAACAGAAAAAGATCAAGGAACAGATCACTGCAAACATTGCACATGAATTGAAAACACCTGTTACCATTATTTTGGGCTATCTTGAACTTTTGAAGAACAACAACATAGAGCCCGCCGATCAAAAAAAGTATATTTCAAATGCCTATGCCCAATCTGAAAGATTGTCTGATTTGATACAGGATATTTCAGTGCTGCAGAAAATAGCAGAAGCGAGGGATCAGTTTAAGTTCGAAATGTTGAATCTAAATGATCTGGTGCAAGAGGTTAAAGATTCCTTAAACCTGCGTTTGGATCAAAAGAAAATTGAAGTCGACATCTTGCTTTCTAAACCCATCCTGATCAGGGCCAACAGGTCTTTGCTGGTATCGGTATTTTATAATTTGTTTGACAATGCCATTAAATATGGAGGAGAACAGACCAGAATAAGCATCAATAACTATCTTGAAGACGGAGACTTTTTTTACTTCTCATTTTCGAACCATGGAAACAGCATCGACGAAAAACATTTTCTGAGGATTTTTGAAAGGTTTTACAGGGTTGACGAAGACCGGTCAAGAGCCAGGGGCGGAACAGGACTGGGCCTGTCAATCGTAAAAAATGCCATCGAATTGCACGGAGGAGAAATTACAGCCGGCAACCTTAAGGAAGGCGGGGTTGAATTCTTGTTCACGCTTTCGAAATCACTGTAAAAATCTCTTTCAATTGATTTTTTGAATTGCTTATCTTTACCAAAAAAGCAATGACCCGTATCAATAAATTTTCACTCCGCACAAGGATCTTTATCGCAATGATCTTTATCGTCCTTATCGCTTCGGTGTTGATTGCTGCTGTAACCATCTACCAATATAACGAGCAGGCCGAAGATTATCACAGCAAGCGTCTGGAGCGAAAGGAGGAGGCTATAAAATCAGCTATTACCTATGAACTGAACCGGGACACCATCAAGGAATTTGAAACTGTATTACTGCCTAGAATTCTGGAAAAGAAACTCAATGAGATTTCCGATATTCATAATCTCGATATCAATATCTATGATCTAAAAGGAAATTTACTCAGAAGCTCATTCGTAGATGACAAGACAGATACGACAGATGCGAATCTTTCGGAGGATATCATGAAGCAAATCAGGGTCACTCAAGAGCATCGTTTGGTCCTCGAAAAATCGTCTGCTGACGGCAAAAAATTTAAATCGTCTTTTTCCTATCTGAATGGATTAAAAGGCCAGCCCATAGGAATCGTTGGGGTACCTTATTTGCAAGACAATACCTTTCAGGACAAGGAACTGATAGAGTTTTTACAAAGGCTCTCAGTGGTTTACCTTGTAATTTTGTTAATAGCCATTGTCATGGCCTATTTTTTGTCAAAATACATTACAAAATCACTCGAAAATGTGAGTAAAAGGATGCGACAGACCACCGTTGAACGAACCAATGAAAAAATTATTCTTGACGATGCAAGTCAGGAAATCATCGACCTGGTAGATGCTTATAACAGCATGATTGATCAAATTGAAGATTCAGCTGTAAAACTTGCGCAAAGTGAACGTAAACACGCCTGGAGGGAAATGGCAAAGCAAGTGGCGCATGAAATCAAGAATCCCCTGACTCCAATGCGTTTAACAGTGCAGAGCTTTGATCGTAATTTTGACCCCAAGGATCCTGAGATCAAAGAAAAGATGCATGAATACAGCGCATCTCTGATTCAGCAAATAGACATCATGAGTTCTATTGCTTCAGCCTTTTCCAATTTTGCACAGATGCCAAATCCCAACAAAGAAGAACTCAATATTGTAGAAGAAGTCAAGAAGTCCCTTGATATTTTTCATGAACCCTATATTGTTTACAGTCCTGAAAAGGACAAGATCATTACCCAGCTTGATAAGATCCAGCTTACAAGGATTGTGACCAACCTGGTGACCAATTCAATTCATTCTTTGAAGGGTAAGGAAAATCCGGAGATCATTATACGGGTGTCCGAAATGAGAGCAAGGTGTTTTTGGAAATTGAGGACAACGGAATGGGGATCAACGAAAAAGATGCCTCAAAAATATTTGAACCAAAATTCACAACCAAATCCAGCGGCATGGGTTTGGGCCTGCCAATGGTCAAGAATATTGTCGAGGCCTATAATGGAAGCATTACCTTTGTTTCGGAAGAAGATGAAAAAACGATTTTTACGGTTACTTTACCTAAAGAATCAACAAACACATAAACACTGTTTATTATGGGCTATAAAAACATTTTAGTTGATCAGGAAGACCATTTTGGATACATCACCATCAACAGACCTAAAAAACTCAACGCATTGAATAAAGAAACAATAGAGGAATTGCACTTGGCTTTTGAGGACCTTGACAGGGATGAGCAGATCAGGGTCATTATCATTACGGGAAGTGGTGAAAAGGCTTTCGTGGCAGGTGCCGATATTGCCGAATTTTCTGATTTTAATAAAGTTGAGGCTTTTGAACTTGCCAGAAAAGGACAAGAACTGCTTTTTGATTTTGTTGCAAATTTATCAACTCCGGTAATCGCAGCAGTTAACGGGTTTGCTCTTGGAGGCGGTCTTGAACTGGCAATGTCTAGTCATATCAGGGTAGCAGGAAGCAATGCGAGGATGGGTTTGCCTGAAGTGTCGCTGGGTTTGATACCCGGTTATGGTGGGACTCAAAGACTTCCCCAGCTGGTAGGTAAGGGGAAAGCCATGGAAATGATTTTCACAGGGGCCATGGTCAGTGCGGAAGATGCCCTGAATTACGGACTTGTGAACCACATGGTTGAACCGGAGGAACTGATCCCTTTTTGCGAGGAACTGGCCTTGAAAATATCAAGGAATTCTCCTATGGCCATCAAAGCGGCCATCAAAGCGATCAATGCCAATTTTGAAGACGGGGTCAACGGATTTGAAACTGAAATAAAGGCCTTTGGGAATTGTTTCGGGACAGAAGATTTTGAAGAAGGAACTGCGGCTTTTCTGGAAAAAAGAAAGCCGCAATTTTGAATTTTTCCTTGACGCGAAACCGATATAAAGAATGCAATTATTTTTAGGCCTTACCATCCCATTCTGCATAGAACTGTTTTAGGAACTGTTCCATAAAAACATGTCTTTGTTCCGCAATTTTTTTGCCCGTCGGGGTGTTCATTTTGTTTTTTAAAAGCAATAGTTTTTCATAAAAATGATTAATGGTAGGGGCCTTGCTTTTTTTATAGGTCTCTTTGTCCTGGTTTAAATTAGGAAGAATATCAGGGTCATACATCGACCTGTTTTTAAATCCACCATAGTTAAAAGCCCTTGCAATGCCTATGGCACCAATGGCATCCAAACGATCAGCATCCTGAACCACTCTTAACTCGGGAGAATCAAATTTCTTTCCCTTTTGATCATCAAGGCTTGATTTGAAAGATATATTATTGATGATATTAACGATATGGCTTATGATTTCATCATCGATTTCAAGGCTTTTTAAAAAAGCTGCGGCCTTCTGGGGTCCGATAAGTTCGTTTCCATCATGGAATTTGGAATCTGCAATATCGTGCAGCAAAGCACCCAGTTCAACAATGAAGAGGTTTACGTCCTCTCCACTGGCAATGAGCAGGGCGTTGTGATAAACCCTTTCAATATGGAACCAGTCATGACCTCCTTCTGCACCTTGCAGGGTATTTCTGACATAGGCCTTGGTTTTTTCAATCAGTTGTTGATTATCCATCTTGCAAAATAAAAAAACCTCTTCATAAAAAGAGGTTTTAATTTCATTTTTTCCTGAAATAGATCTACTCAAAAATTGCAGTGCATTTTCCTTCAACACAGCTTATGCTGCTTGGTGGCATGGCCAGAAAGCAATCTGATTGGACAGAATATTTCTGATTGTATTCTGCCTCCGTTTTATTCAGGGTTTGAATTTTTGCCAAAAAAGTTTCCACATCAATTGAACTCGAATAAACAATATATTCCCAGAAACCTCCACAGGGTTTTGCTCCAATGCCCACACTGTAACAGGTAAATTCCTCTGAACAGATCGAAGCATCAGCCATTGCCTTGATTTCAACTTTTAATTTGTCAATTTCCTGCTTTTTGGTTTCCTGCAGGGTCAGATTCTCTGAGTCATCGCAATGGATGACCAGAAAAGACAATAATGTGAAAAATAGTTTCATCAACATCTTTAGCAGAATTCGTCATAGGCACCAACAAGGTTTGCAGCGATCATGTCGGCAGACCTTCCTTCAATATGATGTCTTTCGAGCATGTGTACCAATTGCCCGTCTTTAAATAGGGCTATGGAAGGTGATGAGGGCGGAAACGGAATCATCATTTCTCTTGCTTTTGAAGTAGATTCAACATCTACACCGGCAAAAACAGTAGTCAAGTGATCCGGTTTTTTGTCCAATTGCAAGGAGGCTATGGCTCCCGGTCTTGCCGTACCTGCGGCACAACCGCATACCGAATTCACCATAACAAGTGTTGTTCCTTCTTTCTGTAACGCATCTTCAACGTCTTTTGCTGTATATAATTCCTGAAAACCTGCACTCACTAATTCCTGACGCATGGGTTTTACCAATTCTTCTGGATACATAATATAATTTTTTTAGTAGTTTATGAGTTTGCAAAGATAAACAATGAATTGATATAATGCATCAATCAAATTACCTATGGAAGCGCCCTAAAAATCAACTCATGGAATATACAGCAATTAGCCTCATCTAAGTCATTGAAAAAGAGCAAAACAATTTATTTTTGATTTTTAGATCTTCTCTTTTGAAACTTCAGGTAATATTGATTGTTAAAGCCTTTAATTCAATATTTCACAAAATATTAGGGATAGATAAGCAAAATTTTGTGCCTATAAATGTATATTTGTCGGCCTAAGACAATATTATGGCTAATTTTTCTAAATGGCTTGGAGCCGGGCTTGGTTGGACCTTTGCAGGGCCCATAGGTGGAATTCTGGGATTTGTTCTGGGAAGTTTTGTGGATGAATTTTCGGAAGGGGAACTGTTGAATTATAAAAGTGAGATCAATCAACGTAAATCAACACAGTCCGGTGATTTTGAAATAAGCCTGCTGGTGCTTGCTGCCATCGTCATCAAATCTGACGGAACAGTGGATAAAAGAGAACTGGACTTTGTCAGGTCTTCTTTTATAAGCATGTACGGAAAAGAAAGGGCCAATCATGCCTTCAAGCTTTTCAAGGGGATCATTTCCAACAATAAAATTTCTACGAGGCAGGTCTGTTTGCAGATCAACAGGAACATGAATCATCCTTCAAGGCTTCAGTTGCTTCATTTTCTTTTTGGAGTGGCGAAGGCTGATGGTACCGTGACCGAAAAAGAGCTTCATAAAATAAATACCATTGCGGGGTATCTCAATATCAATCCTCATGATTTTAACTCGATCAAGGCCATGTTTTACAATGAGGTCGACAGCTCATATAAAATACTTGAGATCGATAAATCGGCCACAGATGCCGAGGTGAAAAATGCCTACAGAAAGATGGTCAAAAAGTACCATCCCGATAAACTCAGGAGTTTGGGACCAGAGCACGTTAAAGGGGCTGAAGAAAAATTCAGGCAGGTGCAGAATGCCTACGAGCATATTCAGAAAGAAAGAGGTTTGTAATCACCTC
>CBDUAP010000145.1:0-7740 GCA_965365165.1 uncultured Flavobacteriaceae bacterium | reverse complement strand
ATAAACAATTAAAGCATTGAAATCACAAATTATATTGGTTTATTTTTCGATACAGCGTCCTTTCTGAAATACCTAACTCTTTGGCTGCTAGTTTTCTTTTTCCCCTGTTTCGCTCCAGGGCCTGCCTGATCATTTCAATCTCTTTTTCCTGGAGGGAAACAGTTTCTTCAATCGTTTCAGCGTCATCGAAGGAAACCATGGAAGGATGTTGTTCAAAAGTTTCATCGGCTTCCTCATTTATGAATTCGAGGGTTTTGCTGCTTTTTTGATCTTCAGATTTTCCGTAAATCTTGTCAATAAGTAATTGTGTTTTTTCCTTTGGCTGATGTCTTGCTTCCTCTTTGATCAGTTCCTGGGTAAGTTTCTTCAGATCCGTGATGTCATTTCTCATGTCAAAAAGAATCTTGTACAGAATTTCCCTTTCATTCGCGAAATCCCCATCCCGTTTGGTTTCTGATATAATAGCAGGTAAATTTTGATTGGCATCAGGCAGGTAGCTTCTCAGAACGCTTTTGCTGATGATCCTGTTTTGCTCAATAACGGATATTTGCTCTGCCAGGTTTTTAAGCTGTCTGATATTTCCTTTCCACTGATTGGAAATGAGCATTTCCACGGCGTCATCCTCTAGCCGAATCGTTGGCATATTGTATTTTTGAGCAAAATCAGCAGCAAATTTTCTGAACAATAAATGAATATCATCAGACCGGTCCCTCAGAGGAGGCAGGTGAATTTCAACGGTACTCAATCTGTAATACAGATCTTCTCTGAACTTTCCTTTTTTTATGGCCTGACCCATGTTCAGGTTTGTAGCAGCAACAATCCTTACATTCGTTTTCTGCACCTTTGACGAACCTACCTTTAAAAATTCTCCGTTTTCAAGAACACGGAGTAATCTGACCTGGGTTGTCAACGGCAATTCACCCACCTCATCGAGGAAGATGGTACCCCCGTCGGCTACCTCAAAATAACCGCTTCGGGTTGCCGAAGCACCTGTAAAGGATCCTTTTTCATGTCCAAAAAGTTCGCTGTCTATAGTGCCTTCAGGAATAGCGCCACAATTCACGGCGATATATTTGGCATGTTTACGGTGCGATAAACTATGGATGATCTTTGGGATAGCTTCTTTCCCTACACCACTTTCACCCGTTACGAGCACTGAGATATCAGTTGGAGCCACCCTCATGGCTTTTTGAAGCGCCAAATTGAGTTGGTTGTTGTTTCCAATGATTCCGAAGCGTTGTTTTATGGTTTGTAAGGAGTCCATATGCGTCAATTTTTTGTAAACTGTTCAACCAGCTTATTATTTTTTACAATCATTCAAAGGAACGTCTGCCGATCAGAGTGGCTGAGGTACAGTCTTCTATTTTCACCATAACCGTGTCTCCGACTTTTTCGTCGCCTTTTGGAAAAACGGCAACGGCGTTTTGAGAATTTCTTCCCATCCACTGGTCACTTGATTTTTTTGAATCCCCTTCGATTAATATTTCTACGGTTTTACCTACGAATTGTTCCATTCGATAAAGTCCGTGTTTCTGCTGTAAATTAATGATCTCTGAAAGCCTTCTTTTTTTTGTTTCCAGGGGCACGTCATCTTCCATTTTTTTTGCCGCCAGGGTTCCCGGCCTTTCAGAATAGGCGAACATGAATCCGAAATCGTACTTGACATACTCCATCAAAGACAGGGTCTCCAGGTGGTCCTCTTCTGTCTCACCGCAAAATCCGGTAATCATGTCCTGAGAAATGGCACAGTCGGGTATTATTTTTCGAACATTGTCAATCAATGTCATGTATTCCTCACGGGTATGCTGCCTGTTCATTCGCTCCAGCATCCTGCTGCTTCCTGTTTGCACCGGAAGGTGAATGTATTTGCAGATATTGTCGTATTTAGCCATACTGTGAAGTACATCAATACTCATGTCTTGCGGATTCGAAGTTGCAAACCGTATTCTAATTTGAGGTACGGCCAACGCGACCATCTCAAGTAGTTGAGCAAAGTCAACGGCGGTAGCCTGTGCAATTTCGGAGGCATTTTTAAAATTTTTTTTCAATCCGCCGCCATACCATAAATAAGAATCGACATTTTGACCCAGCAGGGTAATCTCTTTATACCCTTTGTCTCTGAGGTCCAGGGCTTCATCAATAATACTTTTTGGATCCCGGCTCCTTTCCCTTCCTCTGGTAAAAGGCACGACACAAAAAGTGCACATATTATCGCAGCCCCGTGTTATTGATATGAATGCCGACACACCATTGGTGTTCAAGCGAACCGGTGTAACGTCCCCATAGGTTTCTTCTTTTGACAAAATCACATTGATCGCATCTTTTCCGCTTTCTATTTCTTTAACAAGATTTGGCAGGTCGCGGTAAGCATCCGGCCCAACCACAAGATCAACCATTTTTTCCTCCTCCAGAAATTTTGTTTTTAGCCTTTCTGCCATGCATCCGAGCACCCCGATTTTCATCTCCGGGTTGATCTTTTTGACGCGGTTGTATTTTTGCAGCCTTTTTCGAATTGTTTGTTCGGCTTTTTCTCTGATCGAGCAAGTGTTGACCAACACCAGGTCAGCCTCTTCAAGCAGATGAGTGGTATTAAAACCCTCATTGGCAAGAATCGAAGCAACGATTTCACTGTCATTCAAATTCATCTGGCAACCATAACTTTCAATGAATAGCTTTTTATGGTTACCGGCTTTTTTTTCAGTGATCAGGGCTTGTCCCTGTTTTTTTTCTTCTATTATATTTTCACTTGCCATTTTCTGTTTTTTGGGACGGCAAAGATACGATCAAATTTTATTTATTCTGACATTTTGGCATAAAAATTACATTTTGAAAAGACCGACAATCTTCGGGCAGGCAAGTATTTTTAGGCCTAATAAAATTTGATTTAAAAAATTCTATATACTTTTGCAATCTCAAAAAAGGGTTTTTAACAGAAGGATAAACCATGAACTTTGGAATGGATCCTTCATTAAATTAGGTAGATGTCAAAGAATTTAGTCATAGTAGAGTCGCCCGCAAAGGCCAAGACCATAGAGAAATTTTTAGGAAAGGATTATGTAGTTGAATCCAGTTTTGGTCACATTGCCGACCTGCCGTCTAAAGAGTTAGGAGTTAATGTGGATGGAGATTTTAAACCTGTTTATAAAGTTTCTACCGATAAAAAAGCTGTAGTAAAAAAATTGAAATCCCTGGCCAAGAAAGCAGATACAGTCTGGCTGGCCAGTGATGAGGATCGTGAGGGAGAGGCTATCGCTTGGCACTTGTTCGAGCAATTAAAACTCGAAGATGAAAAAACAAAACGGATCGTTTTTCATGAAATTACAAAAAAAGCAATTCTGAAGGCCATCGAGAATCCGAGATCGATTAATTATAACCTGGTCAATGCACAGCAGGCCAGGAGGGTTTTGGATCGATTGGTTGGATATGAGCTTTCTCCGGTGTTATGGAAAAAAGTCAAAGGCGGATTGTCAGCAGGCAGGGTTCAGTCTGTTGCTGTCAGGTTAATCGTTGAAAGAGAAAGGGAAATAGATCAGTTTGTTCCTGAGGCGTCGTACAAGGTAGTTGGTGAATTCATCAGTAAGGATGGAATGAAATTCAAAGCTTCCCTGCCCAAGAATTTTAAAACTCGCAAGGCTGCCGAGCAATTTTTACAATCTTGTATTTCGGCTGTTTTTGAAGTGGAAGATCTATCGGTTAAGCCGGCAAAGAAATCGCCTGCAGCACCCTTTACCACATCAACTTTACAGCAGGAAGCCTCGAGAAAATTATATTTTCCTGTAGCCAAGACCATGGTGGTTGCGCAACGTTTGTATGAAGCGGGTCTGATCACCTATATGAGAACCGATAGTGTTAGTTTGTCTGATGATGCCAAAAAGGAAGCACAGCAGGAAATCATTTCTTCTTACGGGGAAGCCTTCAGCAAGCCCAGAAATTATTCCACCAAGTCAAAAGGTGCACAGGAAGCGCATGAGGCCATCAGGCCCACCAGCATGGGAACTAGTTCAATACAGGCGGAAAGTGATCAGGCCAGGTTATATGATCTCATATGGAAAAGGACGCTTGCTTCTCAGATGAGTGATGCCAAATTGGAAAGGACAAACGTCCGGATCAAGAATGATAAAAACAATGAGGTATTCACAGCCAATGGAGAAGTGATCACTTTTGAGGGATTCCTGAAGGTATACCTGGAAGGAAATGATCAGGAAGATGCTGAACAGGCTGGAATGTTGCCAAAACTTGAAGTCAGTGATATTCTTGAAAATAAATATATCCATGCCACAGAAAGATATACCCGGGCTCCTTACAGGTATACAGAAGCATCATTGGTAAGGCAGTTGGAAGAATTGGGTATTGGGCGTCCTTCAACCTATGCTCCGACAATTTCTACCATTCAGCGCAGAGAATATGTGGTTAAAGGAACTATAGAAGGAAAAGACAGAGATTATACCCAATTGACTTTGGCAAACGATTCATTATCTTCAGAAACGCTGACTGAAAAAGTGGGGGCAGACAAAGGAAAATTGGTACCTACCGACATAGGGAAGATTGTAAATGACTTTCTGGTTGAAAATTTTTCTGCTATCATGGATTTTAGTTTTACGGCTAATGTGGAAAAGGAGTTTGATGACATTGCCAGCGGAAAAGAAAACTGGACTGAAATGATCAAGGATTTTTACCAGCCTTTCCACAATCAGGTCGAGGATGTTTCGGACAACGCAGAGCGTGCCAAAGGAGAAAGACTTCTCGGAGTAGATCCAGAGTCAGGGAAGAATGTATACGCTCGTCTGGGCAGGTTTGGTGCCATGGTGCAGATTGGGGAGGCCACTGACGAGGAAAAGCCAAAGTTTGCGAGTTTACAGGG
The DNA here is from genome assembly GCA_965365165.1 of uncultured Flavobacteriaceae bacterium. Taxonomy (GTDB): domain Bacteria; phylum Bacteroidota; class Bacteroidia; order Flavobacteriales; family Flavobacteriaceae; genus Lutimonas. Next base: position 2,879 of record CBDUAP010000145.1, on the reverse strand, counting down.
AGAACAAACCCTGGGTAATATTACGTACGAAGAGGCGATGGACCTTTTTAGGTTGCCAAAATCCTTGGGAACCTATGAAGGAGAGGAAGTAGTAGTGGCAAATGGAAGATTCGGACCCTATGTACGATTTGATAAAATGTTCGTATCACTTGATAAAAATGAGAACCCTTTGTCTGTATCATTGGAAAGAGCGATTGAACTGATCGGGGAAAAGCGCAAAGCGGATGCTCCTATTGCAGAGTATGAAGGTTTGCCTGTACAGAAGGGAGTTGGCCGGTTTGGTCCCTTCATTAAATGGAATAATGTTTTTATCAATGTCAACCGACGATATGATTTTGACGATTTGTCTTATGATGACGTCGTTGAGCTGATCGAAGCAAAAAAGAAGAAAGACATAGAAAAAGTGGTCCACAATTGGGAATCAGAAGGGATCAGGGTGGAAAAAGCCAGATGGGGCCGCCATAATATTTTAAAAGGGAAAACTAAAATAGAGCTTCCTAAAACAGTTGACGCCGCTGCCTTAACCCTTGAAGAGGTGAAAGAGATACTGGCCAAGAACGCTCCCAAGAAAAAGACCAGAAAGAAGCCTGTTCCTAAAAAGAAATAAAGATCATCATCTTTAATATCAAAGTCCTTTCGGCTGCAAGCCGAAAGGACTTTTTATTTTTTGTAAACACTCATTTTATTCACGGGGAAATTTAATTACATTGCGGCAAAATTCATTTTAACAATAAGCGCATGAGTATAGATCTTCTTTTACCTGTAGAGGATATGGCAGCTGCCCATAAAGCGATGCAATCTGACCTTAGCCTTGGGAGGAAAATTGAAATTCACACTAAAAAAGACGGGATTCCGGATCTTAAAAACATACAAATTGCTATTGTTGGAGTCATGGAAGGAAGGGGGGCTGTTGATAATGTAGGTACTGGAAAGAACCTTGAAATGGTAAGAAAATATCTGTATCAGATGTTTCCTGGAAATTGGCACCTCAAAATTGCCGATCTGGGAAATATTCCCAAAGGAAAAGAAACCGGAGATACTTATTTTATTGTTCAGGATATTCTGTCAACACTGATCGGGCAGGATATTATCCCTGTAATCATTGGCGGCAGTCAGGATATCACATATGCCAACTACCGGGCATATGACAGTATGGAAAAACCGGTAAACATTGTTTCTGTTGACAATCGCTTTGACATAGGAGAAATGTACCCGGGGCTGAACTCACATAATTATCTGCACTATATCGTGATGGATAAGCCGAATAACCTCTTTAATTACAGCAATCTTGGTTTTCAGACTTTTTTCAATTCTCAGGAAGAAATAGACTTGATGGACAAATTGTTTTTTGAAGCATATCGCCTGGGTGAAGTGAATCATGATATCACTTGCGTGGAACCCGTTTTGAGAGATGCTGATATTGTCAGTATTGATATGGGTGCAATAAGGATGAGCGATGCACAGGCGAATAACAATGCAGTACCCAACGGATTATATGGAGACCAGATCTGTGCTATTTCCCGTTATGCAGGCATCAGCAGAAAAGTTTCTTCTTTTGGGATTTACGAGTACAATCCAAAATATGATCAAAGAGAACAGACAGCCCACTTGATGGCGCAGATGATTTGGTATTTTATGGAAGGATGCAATCTCAGGATAGATGAATACCCTTTTGAATCAAAAAAGAACTACAAAAAGTACATGGTAATGGTCGAAAATGAAACCATCAATTTTTACAAGAGCGATAAAAGCGAAAGATGGTGGATGGAGATCAATTATTTCAATAATAAATTGGAAAAATCTACGTTAATACCATGTACCTATCAGGATTATTTAACAGCGAATAATCAGATATTTCCAGAAAGATGGTTAAAAACCTTTAGAAAATTGAATTAGTACACACTAAACTAGGTTTTTTAGCGTTCTTAGGGAACAAAAGATTAGATTTTGTGTGGAATTTTACGCGATTATTTTTAATCATCACACCAATTTAAAAGTTGTATCAATAAGTTTTAATGTAACAATAACATCTTGTTAGAAAAGTAAAAATTATGAAAAAGTTATCCCTAATCCTACTAGTAAGTGTCTTCGGTTTCCTTATCAGTTGTAAGTCTGGTAATGACAGAGGTCAGTTAGTGGGCGTTTCGGCAAATAAGAAATTTTTTCCAGAAAAGCCATTTGGAATGGTACTCATACCTGGTGGTGCATTTACCATGGGTAAAGGTGATGAGGATGTAGCAGGTGCTTTTAGCGCCCCTGCCAGAACCGTTACCGTGAGACCCTATTATATGGACGACACAGAAATTACCAACAGTGAATACCGAGAATTTGTTTTTAGAGTTAGAGATTCTATCCTGAGAACAAAACTTGCCATATTGGCTGAGGAAGCTGCTATAGGTGGCGGAGCTCCTATTGAACAGACGAAAGGTGATGTTAGTGGAATTTCAAAATATGCATTTAAGCAGCAGGATAGTACGGATAATGCGTACTATAAATATATGATGGACAACTATGGAAGTTTAGGAGATATTAATTCTCCAACTGAAGGACGTTACCTGAACTGGGATGTGGAGCTGGTATGGAACACTAATGAGTTCCCGGATCAGTACTATGCGGAAGCCATGGACAGTCTTTATCTTCCGGTTGACGAAGCTGTTGATCGTAAAAGAAAAATAGATACAAGAAAACTTAAGTATGTGTATCAGACATTTGACAGAGCGAGTGCGGCAAAGAAAAATGGAAGTTCAAAAGACTTTCTTAAGAAAATTGAAGTTGCCGTTTATCCGGATACAGCTGTTTGGGTAAAAGATTTTAACTACTCGTACAATGACCCGATGCATCAGGATTACTTCTGGCACCAGGCATATAATGAATATCCT
>CBDUAP010000144.1:0-7779 GCA_965365165.1 uncultured Flavobacteriaceae bacterium | reverse complement strand
GAATACTTGTGCATTTGTGCAATTCAAAATACCTTAGCGCAAAGACTGTTCCAATTCTGGAAAACAGGAAAAATTGTCATCTTTTCTAAATTAGTAACTATATGAAATTTGGTATCATCAAAGAGGGTAAAAACCCACCTGATAAAAGAGTAGTCCTTACACCACGGGCTTGTAAGTCATTAAAAGAGACTTTTAAGCAGTTGGAGATTATTGTTGAAAGGAGCGCGAACAGAACTTTCTCAGATCAGGAATATGTCAAAAATGGCATCGAAGTGACTAATGATGTTTCCTCTGCGGATGTCTTACTCGGCGTTAAAGAGGTGCCCATTGATGCGCTTATTAATGATAAAAAATATTTTTTCTTTTCCCATACCATTAAAAAGCAGCCCTATAACCGAGATTTGCTCAGGGCTATTTTGGATAAAAATATTGAGCTCTATGATCATGAAGTGATTACGGACCAAAATGAGATCAGGCTGGTGGCTTTTGGCCGTTATGCCGGAATCGTAGGTGCCTACAATGCCATCAGGACCTTTGGGGTAAAAAATAACAGCTTTTCAATGCCTAAAGCGCAAGAACTTGCTGATCAGGATCAGTGCATTGAAGAATTAAAGAAAGTCAGCTTGCCCAACATAAAGATTGTGCTTACAGGAAAAGGAAGGGTGAGCAATGGGGCAAAGGAAATGTTAGACGGCATGGGTTTGAAGGAGGTCACCGTTGAAGACTATTTGACAAAAACATTTGAAGAAGCTGTTTATTGCCAGATAGACGTGCTGGATTATAATAAAAGAACCGATGGCCAAGTCATAGACATGTATGACTTTTTTGATCATCCCGAAGCCTATGAAAGTGATTTTCTTCGTTTTGCTAAAGTGAGCGATGTCTATATAGCGGGTCATTTTTACGCAACGGGTGCGCCTTATATTTTTACGAGAAAAGATGCGAAATCAAACGATTTTAAGATCAGGGTAGTTGCAGATATCAGCTGTGATATTGACGGCCCCGTTGCTTCTACGCTTAGGGCTTCAACCATAGCAGATCCAATTTACGGTTATGATAGAGAACTGGAAAAGGAAGTTGATTTTATGAATTCTGAAGCCATCGCGGTTATGGCGGTAGACAATCTGCCCAATGAATTACCCCGGGATGCTTCTCAGGGCTTTAGTAAAAACTTTGTTACCCATGTTATTCCTGCTTTTTTTAACGGGGATAAGGATGGTATTCTTGAAAGGGCCAGGATGACAAGAAATGGTAGCCTGACTCCGAGGTTTCAGTATTTGGAAGATTACGTGAAGGGATTGGAGTAGATTTCAAATGCTTCAATGCATGAATTTTTTATGCTGCTACTTCTGCCTTTGGTTTTCTCAAAAGGATCAGCCCAAAAACAATTGGAAAAACGCCAAAACCAAGGGTTAAAAACAGCCAGTTATTGCCTGGCAAAAAATAAGATATGACGCCCAACAGGATGATGGCAATTCCAAAATACACCAATCTGCTGGTCACAAATCTATTGAGATTTAACAGGATCAATCCATAGATTATAATAGAGGCCGGTACAATAATATTGCTCATATTTTGCTGAAGCAGAAGAAATATGATGATCCACCCCATAAAGCTTGGGATCAAAAAGTGAAATCTTTTTTTAAAAGTCAGGGGATATGTATTTCTTTTTATAAGAATGGCAATGGTGATCACACATAGGATAAAGATAAGTAAAGCCATTGAAAACAAAACGACTTCAAATAAACTGATCGGTAAAAGATTGATTCCTTCATCTCCATAATAATAATTGAAGAATAATTTTTTCGAGATAAAAAGACCAACCAGGGCATAAAAGCCTGATAAAATAAAAATTTTAGAACGAAAATTCATGTCGTTGCTTTGGTGCCAAAAAAATAAGAAAATAAATTGATTATTTTGATACAAAGAATTCATTTTTGGTTCAGATTCTTTCGGAGATGCCTTGTTATAAGACCTGACGAATTAATAAAAAATGTTAACCGTGAATTGTTAATAATTTAATAATTTAACATTTAATTTACTTTCGTTTTGTACTAATTTTAGGTCTCTATTCAAACTCAAATTTATTTACAAAATCATGGTGCAAGAAAAAATCAGACAGGGGTATTATTCTTATGAAGAAGTGTTAAAACGCTCATTATCATACTTTAAAGGTGATGAGTTAGCCGCAACAACATGGATTAACAAGTATGCGTTAAAAAACAGTGAAGGACTATATGCCGAAATTACACCTGATGACATGCACAAGCGAATGGCCAGGGAATTTGCACGTATTGAGGCAAAGTACAACAAAAAAGAAAAATCTTTAGAAGGGCTTTCCCAGTACGGGATTAAAAGAAAGCCCCTCAATGAAAAAGCCATTTATAACCTGTTCAAAGGTTTCAAGTACGTGATACCCCAGGGAAGTGTCATGTACGGCCTTGGCAATAAAGAGGTCATTGCCTCTTTGTCAAATTGTGTAGTGATTCCGCCTGTCTATGATTCTTATGGAGGTATTTTTTATACAGACCAGCAAATGGCACAGCTGTTCAAAAGAAGATGTGGTGTTGGTGTTGATCTGTCTGAATTAAGGCCTAAGGATGCCAAGGTATCAAATGCCGCCGGAAGCACAACGGGTGCAGTTTCGTTTATGAACCGATTTTCTGCCACTACCAGGGAAGTGGCCCAGAACGGGCGTCGCGGGGCACTGATGATGACCATGGATATTGCCCATCCGGATATTGAAGAGTTTATTACAATCAAACAGGATCTTACCAAGGTTACTGGAGCAAATATTTCGATCAGACTTTCAGATGAATTCATGACCGCTGTTGAGAATGAAGAGACCTTTACCTTGCGCTGGCCTATTGACTCAAAAACACCCAAGGTGACAAAGGAAGTGGATGCCAAAGAGTTATGGAAGACGATTATTAAAAGTGCTCATCACACGGCAGAACCGGGACTTATTTTCTGGGATCGTCAACATTATTACTCCACTTCATCACTTTATCCCGGGTTTAAAAATTCGTCAACCAATCCATGTTCTGAAATTGCCATGCAGGGAGGAGACAGCTGCAGGCTGATTGCCATAAATTTATACAACTTTGTTGAGGATCCTTTTACGGACAAGGCAAAATTCGATCATGAGAAATTTTATAAAGTAGTTTATGAAAGCCAGCGATTGATGGATGATCTTGTGGATCTGGAACTGGAGGCGGTTGATAAGATACTAGCGAAGATCTATGCGGATCCGGAGCCAGATAAAATCAAACAAAATGAAATTGAAACCTGGAAACTACTTCAGGAAACAGGTAAAAAAGGAAGAAGGACCGGATTGGGTTTTACGGCAATGGCTGATGCTCTCGCCGCCCTGGGATTGAAATTTGATTCATCTGAGGCGATACAGAAAGTTGATGGAATTATGAGAATCAAATTATCCGCAGAATTTGATAGCAGCATTGATATGGCCATTGAAAGGGGACAGTTTGAAATATTCAACAGGAACATTGAAGATACTTCCGAGTTTGTTCAGATGTTGCACAAGGAATTTCCCGAGTTGTATGATCGAATGATGAATTACGGTCGCAGGAATATTTCGATCAGCACAGTGGCACCAACGGGCTCTTTAAGTATGCTTGCCCAGGTTTCTTCAGGGATTGAACCTGTGTTTATGACTTCCTATAAAAGGAGAAGAAAAATCAATCAGGATGACAAGAATGCCAAAGTCGATTTTGTAGATGACCTGGGGGATGCCTTTGAAGAATTTACGGTTTATCATAAAAAACTTGAGGAATGGATGAGGATCACCGGAGAAACAGATATGAGTAAAAGTCCTTATGCAGGAGCAACGGCCTCAGAAATTGACTGGGAGATGCGAGTTGATCTGCAGTCTCAGGTCCAAAAATATACAACGCACTCCATTAGCTCCACCATCAACCTGCCGACTGATGTAAAAGAGGAACTTGTAGGAGACATTTACATGGAATCATGGAAAAAGGGCCTAAAGGGCATTACGGTATACAGGGATGGTTCGAGAAGTGGAATACTTATTGCGGATGATCAAAAGAAGGAAAAAGAAAGCGATTATAAAAAAGAGGCGCATTTCCCGAAAAGGCCCAAAAAGATTGAAGCAGACATTGTAAGGTTCCATAATGAATCCGAAAAATGGCTTGCCGTTGTAGGGCTTATTGATGAGCGGCCTTATGAGATCTTTACGGGTAAGATGAAGGATGCCTTTAATTTGCCGCAATGGCTCGAAAAAGGTTGGGTCATCAAGAACAGGGATGAGAATGGAGAAGCGAGATACGATTTTCAATATCTCGACAAGGAAGGATACAAGATTACCATTGAAGGTTTGTCGAGGTCTTTTGACAAGGAGTTCTGGAATTATGCGAAACTCATTTCAGGAATCCTCCGTCACAAAATGCCAATGCCTTATGTGGTTGACCTGATCCAGAACCTGAATATGTATGATGATCATATCAATACCTGGAAAAACGGGGTGGCAAGAGCTTTAAAACGCTATGTTCCGGACGGATCTGCTGCTGCTGACAAAAAATGTACGGAATGTGGTGACCCTGAGGGGCTCATCTATTCTGAAGGATGCCTGAAATGCGTAAGTTGCGGACATTCTAAATGTGGGTAAGGATCAATAGGATTGTTTAATTCTGCATTCTTAAACTTAGCTGAGGCCTTCGGAGGTGAAACTTTCACTTCCGAAGGCCTCAGTTTTGAAACCTTCACTTCCGAGCGGGTGAGCACTTCAATGATTCATTGCTAAAATTAATGCATGAATTCTTTCGTAATTACCCTGCATCCCCCAATTTGAAAGCGCTTATGACATTATTGCAGCCTTGAATTTTGGGTATTTTTCTTTCAAGACAAAGAACAGTAATCTTATTCAAAAGTCAAATTCAAATAGATACCCCTGGTTCCCATGAAGTCGATGGGCCCGGTCCATGGGCTGGAATACTGAGGGTAATCGTTAGGATTATAATCATTGATCATTTCATTGTTCATGGCAAAGATGCCCCTGATGGAAGGCGTGAACTTAAAGAAATACATGTAAAAATCAACCCCGATGCCCACTTCGTACATAAAATTGCTCGAAGTCATCCTGAATTCCTGTTCAAAATTATCCTTACCATTCTTCTCGTTGCTCGAGAAATTATAGTCATAAGAGACTCCCCCTATAATGTAGGGCCTGATATTGTTCAAACGGTTCGTGCTCAGTTTGAGTAGTAAGGGCAGGTGCAAATAAGTTCCTGAAACATCACGTGTCAAAACATCCGTGGAGCTGTCATAAATAGGAATGCCATCGGGAGCAGCATCCAGGTTTGGGTCAATAAAAGTAAGAGTTTTGGCGTTTGACATCAGACCGGGTTCGAACCTCAGGTTGATATTGTTGTGCAGGCGGTAATCGATGACAAAACCTATGTTGAAACCCAGGGATGCATCTACTGACACGAACATATCCTGATCTATTGATGTAGGATTTACAGGAGAATTCGGGTCTCTGCCACTCTGATCGAAATAATTGATCTCAAAACTATTCTTATTGATCCCAAGATAATACCCGAAATGAAGGGTGCGCTTGTCAAAGTTGGGTAAATATTCGATACGCTCTTTTTGGGCAAAAGCAGCAGGGAGACTGATAAAGATAATTATATATAAAACGAAATACCTGTTCATGGTCTTATTTAATTGCGTGGTAAATAGTTGCGACTCCCAAGGTCTGCGGATATACTTTTGATGTATTAAACCCCGTTTTCAACAAAATATTGTTGAAAGCTTCCCCATAAGGAAAAGCAGCAGCAGATTCGGGTAGATAGTCGTAGGCATTTTTATCTTTGGAAAAAAGTTTTCCGACATTCGGAATAACGTATTTGGAATAGAATTGAAACCCCTGTTTTACAAACATGGAACTGGGTTGTGAGGTTTCCAGAACAATGAAAGATCCCTGGGGTTTTAAAACCCTGTAAATTTCAGCCAATCCCGTTTCCAGATTTTCAAAATTCCTGACGCCGAATGCAACCGTAATAGCATCAAAGCTGTCATTTTTAAAGGGGAGTTTTTCTGAATCCCCGATGATCATGTCTACTTTTTTGTCCAGGCCTTCAGCACTTACTTTTTTCTTCCCAATGTCGAGCATTCCCGGTGAAATATCCAGACCGGTTATAGAATCAATATTTTTTTTGGCCATCATGATGGCAAGGTCTCCTGTTCCTGTAGCAATATCAAGAACATTTTTTGCTTTTCTTTCCAAAACGAGTTTCACCACATTTTTTCTCCAGCTGATATCAATTCCGAAGGTGAGAATCCGGTTTAACAAGTCATAATTTGATGAAACATTATCAAACATGGCTGTGACCTGTTCCTTCTTCCCCAATTCAGAATCCTTGTATGGAATTACCTTTTTTGACATTGCAAAATTTTGGGTAAAGATAATGATTAGAAAGGCAATTTCAAGCATCAGGACAAAAATCCAATTTAATTGCCAAAACACTTGACAAAGGGGTGGTTGAGATTGTATCTTTGCACGCATTTAAATTAAAAAAGTAACAATTATGAAATTATCGAACTTCAATTTTGACCTTCCTGATGGTTTGTTGGCCGAGTATCCGTCTGAACAGCGCGATGAAGCCAAGTTGATGGTGCTTAACAGAAAAGAGGGTACAATTGAACACAAACATTTTAAAGATCTTGTAGATTATTTTGATGAAGGAGACATTATGGTATTCAACAATACCAAGGTTTTTCCGGCCAGGCTTTACGGAAATAAGGAAAAAACCGGAGCAAGGATCGAGGTATTTTTGTTGCGAGAGTTGAATTCTGAAAGCAGGCTATGGGACGTATTGGTAGACCCGGCTAGAAAGATAAGAATTGGAAACAAACTTTTCTTTGGGGAAGACAGTGGTTTGGTGGCTGAAGTAATTGATAACACGACCTCAAGAGGACGGACTTTACGCTTCCTTTATGACGGATCTTATGAAGAGTTCAGGAAAAAACTGAATGAAATGGGTGAAACGCCTTTACCCAAGTATATCAAAAGGGATGTTGAACCATCTGACGAAGAAAGATATCAGACCATATATGCCAAGCATGAAGGAGCCGTTGCGGCACCTACGGCAGGTTTGCACTTCTCAAAACATTTGTTGAAGAGGCTTGAAATTAAAGGAATCGAATTGAAAGAACTGACGCTTCATGTAGGGCTTGGTACTTTTAACCCTGTTGAAGTTGAGGATCTCTCCAAACACAGAATGGATTCTGAGGAGGTCTACATTCCAGAGGCGACAGCCGATGCGGTAAATAAGGCTATAGACAATAAAAAGAGGGTATGCGCAGTTGGAACCACAGTAATGCGCTCAATGGAGAGTTCGGTTTCTGCCGATTCCCATTTAAAACCATATGAGGGATGGACCAACAAATTTATTTTCCCGCCTTATGACTTTAGTGTGGCCAATTGCATGATCACGAACTTTCATACTCCAAAATCAACGTTGATGATGATGACCTCTGCGTTTGCAGGTCATGATTTGTTGAAGAAGGCTTATGAAGAAGCCATCAAAGAAGGATATAAATTCTATTCTTATGGTGATGCCATGCTCATCATTTAAGGCATAAAACAAAATAACGGCGTCCGGTCTGTCATTTGACGAGCGGACGCTTTTTTTATGAATCATGACATCTAAAAAGGATATACGGTCACTTACAAAGGAAGCTTTAAGAGCTTTCTTTGAAACCGTGCGTGGAAATGGCTCTCGTTCGGCTGAGTGGTTA
>CBDUAP010000143.1:0-7813 GCA_965365165.1 uncultured Flavobacteriaceae bacterium | reverse complement strand
TGTCTGTTTTTTGTGTTTATGCTGTCATCAAACACGGGGGCAATCAGTATTGGGAAAGTGGAAAACCTATGATATTTTCGATAAATCAAAAGAAGAAGCGATCGTTGAAATTTATAGCGTCAACAATAAATTGTTTGTGAAAATTATTGAAATTCTTCCGGAAGAGCACAAAAATGATCTCTGCAAACGATGTGCCGGAGAAGAAAAGGACCAGCCTATTCTGGGCATGGTCATTCTAAAAGGAGCAGAACTTGACAATGGAATATGGAAGGGATCACCCATCTTAAATGCTAAAAATGGGAAACGCTACGGATGTCATATCTCTCTGGCAAATAAAGATTTACTAAAAGTAAGAGGTTTTGTAGGTTATCCAATCTTTGGTAAAACCCTTTACTGGACCAGGGTCAAAAATCGCTCTTTCAGGTAAAGAGAAAGCATAACTTTTGGGCACAAGATTTATGCTGACCCGAATCTTCAACTTCCTTTTAATCTATAACGCAGGTTCAAGCCAAAATTACCATAGAAAAAATCCATCTTCTAAAAAACAATAATCGAGGGTCTGTAATCAAGACTAATGGATATGGGTGAGCGGGGAAAACTGTACCCCAGCCCTACTTCCCCAGCCACGCCAAGTTTAAATTCACTGGCCAAAAGCGTTGATATCCCGACTCCTGCATAATACCTCAGGTCAGGGCTTCTAAAAATAGGAGCCACCGAGAAATCATACAAAATATCGAGCCCTACATTGCTCCCAAAGGAAACATCTGCATGTATTCTTTTATCATTGACAGGTATCACTGCATCAATGGCGATGTTATTTCCATAGCTGTCGCCAAATCTAATACCAATTTCCTGGGCAGAAAGCCCAATACAGAAGAACAATACTGCAACAGAGCAAATTATATTTTTCATATAAAAGATTCAGAAATTAAGGACTAATTTAAGGAAATACTACGTCACCAGGAACGATTCCGGCATCAATCGTCTCTAAAAGTGCTCCGGAACCTGTATTATAAACCTGAAGTGTTCCTTCACTGGCATAATCACCTGCGTCTGTCACATATAATTGACCATTTCTAACCTCCATTGCATAAAAGAATCCACTAATTCCATTGATTCCCTGAGCAGGTAAATCTACATCTGAAGCCTCCATTTGATATACAGATCCGTTAAGATGATAATAAAGCATATTTTGTTCGGCACTGAGTAATGAAGGATGTTCTTCAAGCGCAAATTCCTTAAAGGAAGTCTCGTAACTGCCTTGTTCAATATGATAAAGCATCCCAGGGGTTTCATTTCCCGTCCAGGACGGACTACCCCCGCAGAGAACCCATACGTCCCCATTGCTTCCTGTTGCGATAGAATTAGGAGCATCACCAACATTGATGCTTGCCTTTACACTATTGTCATTGGTGTCGATCACAACAACCTTGTTGTTGGTTCCAAATCCGCCTTGAAGGCAAACATAAAGCATTTGACCCTGAAGCAACAGCTTTTCCGGCCCTTCCCCAACAGGAATCACATTGAGCAGGCCGAATGTTTCCAGACTGATCACTGCAACGAAATCATCTTCAGGATCTAAAGGATCTCCCCAGTTGCTTATATATCCTTTACCATTGGCTGCTGTAAAAAATCGCGGATTGTCAATGTAGAATCCCTGTATTTCAGCAATTTTTTCCATGGAATAGCGATTAACAGCAACAACTTTATGCGAATTATTGACAACAATATAACCGATGCCATCAGCAATATGCATTGAATTAACAATATTGCCCAAAGTTTCTGAATTAACATTGCTATAAACATTTTGAACCACTGCTCCGTCATCCCCAATAAAGGTAATCGAGCCGCTTCCCGTTTGAAAAGGACCTTCATTTGTCACAAAATAGCCGTTCTCATAGTCGCCCATGGGCTGTTCAGGCAATATCGGGCTAGTCTCGTCTGAACAAGAGGTTATAAGGACTAAAGAAAAAAGGGATCCTAAAATAAAGTTTGATTTTTTCATTTTGATTTAAATTTTGAAATTGATATTTATTAAAAAGTTTCTTCCTGGCATTGGCCTGAAGGCCACCGACTGGTAATTCTCATCAAACAAATTTTTGATGCTGATGCCCATTTTCAGTCGGTTTTGAAGGAAGGTTCTGAAAAATGAAACATCAGAAAGCCAATAGTCATCCAGCGACTGGGAATTGCTGGTCGTGATGAAAACCTCTCCAACGTATTGTAAATTATAATTGAAGTTCCACTTTTTCCAGGAATAATCTAAAATCGAATTTGCCTTATGCTCAGGAACATAGATGAGTTGATTGTTGGTGGCTTCGTCAAGTGCCCTGGTATAATCGTACTGCAGTTTTAATTTGAAATAATGGGAATTGAAACTTTGCTCAGCTTCGGCTGTGAATTCCAACCCGTAGTTCGAAGCCTCACTGATATTTTGAGCTTGCCAAAAATCATTGCTGACGGGTCTCCACTGGATGAGGTCTTGACTTTTGATCATAAAAAAGGCACCTCCAAAACTAAATTTGTCTTGAGACAATTCTAAGCCAATCTCCCCCGATAAACTCTTTTCCGGTTTCAGATCGGGGTTTCCTCCCGGTTCCCAGTAAAGATCATTAAATGTGGGAAGTCTGTAATTTGAAGAAAAGGCAGCCCTGAGAGTCAAAAAACGGTTCAACAGGTATTTGCCATCTAGTGAGTAAATAAAAGGAATGTCATAAACTGAAGAAACCCCGGCCCTCAGACTTATATTATACACCAAACTTTGTAAAGGCTGGTGATGAAACAAAAGGTAAGTCGTAAAATCCGTTTGTTCTGCATTTGGCAGACTGCTTCCTTTTCCTTTCGCATTTTGAAATTCCATTCCGGCTTTGACAAAAAGGTTTTGTTTTAGAAAATAACTAAAATCATATTTCCCGATGAATCGGTTACTTCTGCCATAAGATTCCTGATCCTTCGCGGCTTTATCAAACAAATAAGTAAAGTCCTCATACAGAAATGCTGCCTTCACGGAGGAAGTGTATCGGTTACCCAGATATTTCCAATCGATCAGCATACGCCAATCCGTATTGTACAATTTGGCCCTGCTGGTTGTCGAAAGGGTTCCCGGCAGATTTCTGTCATTATCAAACAGAACCGTATTGAAGCTGATGCTATTTGACCCGTTCAGTCTATAAGCAAGTGTACTGCTAAAGTTGTAATTCCTGTATTCACCATTTTCATTTTTGAGATCTGTACCCGAGAAAGGATAGTCATTTTTTGAATCCAGCCCACCTCCTGCAACCTTGAAAAATAATTTTTCTGAACTCCACAAGGCTTTTACATGCCCGAAATAGGTGTTAAAACTTCCAGTTCCCAGTGACATTGCCAACTTCTTATCAGGAGAAAAAACAACTTTATCCTTGAGATTTACGGCTCCTCCAATGGCACCACTCCCCAAAAGCACACTACCCCCGCCCTTGCGGATCTCGACCTCGTCGAATCCGGATGCCTGGAGGGAATTGAAATCCGTCTGGCCGTTCAAAGCGGAATTAATTCCGATTCCATTCCAGTAAACTCCAGTTTGTGAGGCACTTGTACCTCTTAAAGATATAGAAGACACCATGCCATTCCCATTCTGTTTAAAATAGAAATTGGACTGTTTTTGCAAAAGATTCCCTAAACCTTCAAAATTTTGACCTAAAATGGTATCCGAAATAACATTCACCTGGTAACCACTATTGACAACAGAAGAAAAATTTCCCCTGAGCACAATCTCCTCAAGTTGGTTGGTGTCATCATTCTGGGTAAAGGCCAACCCAAAACAAAAAAAACATAAAAGTGTAGATACTTTCATAAAACAGTTCTTCTTCCGAAAACTTTTTTTGTTAAGAAATCTGGCAGGTTTCCTGGCTTGTGTATTGTTGTTCGCCTTCCCTTCAAATTAAGAAAGTGGCGCTTATCTTGAACAACAACCACTGTTATAAACAGCTAAACTTACAGTTGCGGAGACAGCTCTCGTTTTTAACGAGATTCCCATTTTAAATCCCACTGATGCGGGACCAAATTCACAAGCAAATGTAGCTGCTTTGCAGTTATGAAAAAAATTTCTTGCAGTCTATTATTTTAAAATATTGTAAACTTGCCAATGTAAACCGCCTTGCAAAACTGAATAATATGATATATGATGAATAAGACTTTGGCCCTATTGAGAAATCTTTTATTTATAACCCTTTACCTCTGTTTCATTTCATGCGGTGAAAAGCATAAAAATCAGGAAAAAGCAAATGATGAAATTTCGAATAATACTTTAGTTAAATATGCTCAAGGTTTTGATATACAAACATATAAAAATTATAAAAAATTAATCATCAGATCACCTTACCCTGATGCGGAAAGTCAGCAGGAATTTATTTTGGTTACAGCGGTGGATAATGATATCAAAGACCAGAATCAAATAAGTGTTCCGCTAAAAAAAATAGTAGCGACCTCTACCACTCATATTCCTATGATAGAATTACTGGGGGCAACAAACAGCCTGGTTGGTTTTCCAAATACGGATTATATATCTTCAGAAAAAACAAGAAAGCGCGTTCAAAAAGGAGAGGTAACGGATCTTGGGAACGAACAACATTTTAATACAGAAGTCCTGATCAGTTTACAGCCCGATGCAGTCATCGCTTTTTCTATGGGGAAATCTTCAAAAAGGTACACCATACTATCTTTATTATGCTAAAGTTATTTATAATGGAGACTGGCTTGAAGCCACGCCCCTCGGCAGGGCTGAATGGATCAAATTTTTTGGGGTTCTTTTTGGTAAAGAGAAAGAAGCCGACAGTATTTTTAATGAAATTGAATCTGCGTATGAGGCCTCAAAAAATATCGCGCTTCAGGCCAGTAAGATGCCAGATGTCATGTCGGGCGTTCTCTACAAGGACAAATGGAACCTGCCTGCAGGAGAGAGTTTTACGGCCCAGCTATTCAAAGATGCCAATACCAACTATTTATGGAGCGACAGTAAGGGTCAGGGAAGCCTGGTTCTCAGCTTTGAAGCAGTTTTTGACAGGGCAGCTCAGGCTGACCTTTGGATAGGCTCCGGGTATTACACTACTATGGATGAATTAAAAAACGCAAATTCGCATTATGAACAGTTCAGCACCTTCAAAAAAGGTGAGGTTTATTCCTTTTCAAAGAAAAGAAGCGAGAGCGGAGGAGTTTCATATTTTGAATTCGCACCCATTCAGCCGCACATTGTTCTGAAGGACTTGATCAAGGTAGCACATCCGGAATTGCTTCCCGGCTATGAACCTTATTTCCTCCAAAGATTAGAGCAGACCCCTAATGATTGACTTAAAAATTCTACCTTTATCAAAATTCTATTGACCCAGCTTGAAACAGAATACTTCATATCATTTTTCTTTTACGCTATTCATATTGTTCCTGGCAGCCCTGTTTGTTTTGAATATTAGCCTGGGCTCCGTAGACATCCCTTTAAAGGAAGTTATAAAGAGCCTTTGGTATCAACAAACCGAAAAAGAATCATGGAGCTATATCATACTATACTACAGACTTCCCAAGGCCATAACAGCGCTCCTGGTGGGCTCTGGCCTGGCTATCAGCGGACTGCTCATGCAAACCCTCTTCAGGAATCCACTGGCAGGCCCCTACGTGCTGGGCATTAGTTCGGGTGCGAGCCTGGGGGTTGCCCTGTTGATTCTTGGATCGTCCATTCTGGGAGGGTCCTTCAGCCTTATGGCCCAATCTCAATTGTTGATCAGTATTGCAGCCAGTACAGGTTCTTTTCTGGTATTGTTTGCTGTCATGCTCGTTTCGAGGCAGGTAAAAAACACAATGAGTATCCTGATCATAGGATTAATGTTCAGCAGCCTGACCTCTGCAGTGATCAGTGTCTTAGCCTATTTTAGCAGTGCTGAAAACCTGCAGCAATATTTGTTCTGGGGGTTTGGCAGCCTTGGCAACCTGACCTGGAACGAATTGCTCATATTCTTTTTGGTTTTTGTTTTGGCTTCGGCCATGGTCCTGCCCGTCATAAAACCATTAAACAGCTTGCTCCTTGGAGAAAATTATGCAAAGAGCGCCGGGATCAATATCAAAACAACCAAAAATTTGATTTTACTGGCAACAAGTCTCTTTACCGGAGTGATTACTGCTTTTGCCGGACCTATTGCCTTTATAGGCCTGGCTGCCCCACATATGACCAAACTCATTTTGAATACCTCGAACCATAAATTCCTGCTGCCCGCTGCCGCCCTTCTCGGTGCCAATATCATGCTGATCAGCGATACTATAGCACAATTGCCAAATAGCCAGTATACGCTGCCGATCAATGCCATAACCACAATGTTCGGTGCGCCGATTGTGATCTGGCTGCTGGTTAGGAAAAAGAAAATGGTGCTTTAAAATCCTGCAAATGTCTGAACAGAAAATACATACGGTTTTAAAAACAAAAAATCTGGCTGTTGGGTATACATCCAGGAAATCTGACAGGATTATTGCGGATCAAATTAACGTGGAGCTTCAAAAAGGGAAACTAACCTGTTTGATTGGAAAAAACGGTATTGGAAAGTCAACATTGCTGAGAACATTGAGCAAGATGCAACCCGCCCTGGGAGGTGAAATTAAACTGGAAAATAAAAACATTGAAGACTTCTCAAGAAATCAGCTGGCTAAAAAGATCAGTGTGGTCCTTACAGAAAGAATACCAACAAGCAACCTTACAGTTTACGAACTGATCGCCCTGGGCAGACAACCCTATACAAACTGGATCGGCCAACTCAACAAAAAGGATATCGCTCAGGTCAAAATGGCTATTGAGCAATCACATCTTGAAGCTCTTGTGAATCAAAGATGTGACGAACTCAGTGACGGCCAACTTCAAAGGGCCATGATTTGCAGGGCTCTGGCTCAAAACACTGATTTGATTATACTGGACGAACCAACTGCCCATCTCGACATTCAGCATAAAATAGAAACCTTTAAATTACTGAGCAACATCGCCCATGGCCTCAACAAGTCTATCCTGATTTCCAGCCATGAGATTCAGTTGGCTACACAAATGTCTGATCAATTATGGATCATGACAAAAAGCAAAATGATCACCGGAACCCCTGATTCCCTGATCGATTCGAACGAAATTAACATGCTTTTTGATAGTAAATCAATTTTATTCGACAAAGAAAGTAACCAGTTTATCGTGAAATAGGTTAAATATATTCTTATTTTTGCAAATTCAATTACGTATCATGCAGCATATCATTTTATATTCATTGGCATTCTTACTCGTGTCATGCTCCTCTGTAAAAACAGGAACGGTCAATCATGATGACGTGAAAGTAAAATATGCCAACGAAATAACCCCGGAAGATCTTACAGAGCATTTATTCCTGCTGTCTTCCGATATTCTCAAGGGCAGAAAAACAGGGGAAAAAGGACAAAAAATGGCTGTCAATTATTTAACAGCCTATTATGAACATCTTAATTTGTCGGCACCTGAGGCCTATTTGAATTATCAGCAAACCATTCCCAAAGCATATTTTGGTGGAAAGTCTGCCGATGATTCCCAGAATGTCCTCGCTTATATTAAAGGATCTGAATTTCCGGATGAAGTTGTTGTTATTTCAGCCCATTATGATCATCTGGGCATGAAGGGAGAAGAAGTTTTCAACGGCGCAGATGACAATGCTTCAGGAACCTCAGCGGTTATGGAAATCGCAGAATCTTTTCAAAAAGCCAAAAAACAAGGACATGGACCTAAAAGGTCAATATTGTTTCTGCACTTAACGGGAGAGGAAATAGGATTATACGGCTCAAAATATTA
>CBDUAP010000142.1:0-7846 GCA_965365165.1 uncultured Flavobacteriaceae bacterium | reverse complement strand
AGTTGGTTGACTTGCTTTGAATAAGCAGCTTTTGAGAGCCCCACCCGTAAGACACCGGCTTTCCCACTGAATATCGGCCAGGCAATATCCACGAAATGCTCTCTGCTTGTAGAAACGATCTGGTTTATGGAATAGAGACCATCTTTGGTGGTCGTATTTGCAGTCGTAAGGTCTACTGGGACTCCTTGGGGAAACGTATGCGCCAATACTTTATTATTGTTAATAATAAAAAGGTAGGCAACTGCTGGGTTACTTCGCTGATGATGGTCAAGTGATTTTTGCAGGGTTACCAGATCATTGATCAGAATTTTGTCGGTGGCCTCCAAGGCGACAGCATGGGCAATATTTTCAACATCTGCAGCGGCTCGCTGCTGAAGGCTGTTGCTATATCTTTGGGCAACGAGCAAAGATATGAGAATGCTGGAACCTGTGACCAGCGTAAATACGGCAATCAGGAGCTTGGTTTTAAAACTTTTGGGTCGCATGGGTAAGATCCCCTGAAGGTTTGAGGGCAATTTCCATTTGGCGAACGGGTTCGTACCATTTTTCATCGGGAAGAACGAATTTTTCAATCATTAAGCTATCGAGTATAATTTTCCCTTGCATATCAAGATGCATTGTAAAAACAAACTGTTGAATTAAGTCCTTGTCCTGGGGTGGCAAAGCAACCGAGGCCACCAGTGGTGGGCTGCCAAAGGGTTCGGATTTTTGTATAACCCGGGTTCGGGATGAAAATATCGGATTTTTGGCTTGGAAATATTCCCATTTGTGGCCATCTACTGTTGCGCCGTCAACCAATACACGGGCAACAGCCATGATGGAGTTGTCATGGCTATAGGTATAAGTAAAGCTCTCAAAGAACGATTCCGGAGTCTCCCCCATTTTTAAAAGCCAATACTTTGGTACCAGTGCGCCGGTATTTGAATCTGGATCAGTAAAGGCAAAGACCTTATCCCTAAGATCGTTTAAATTCTGATATGTGCTTGTCTTGTTAACAATTAGATAAGATTGATAATATGGTTCTCCCCGAACAATTGGCGTGGCCAGCGCTTCAAAACCGTATTTTTCCTTTTCAACGGCGTATGGCCCTGAACAGATAAAGGCCAGATCTACTTGCCCGGTTTTAAATAATTCATTGACTTCTCCATAGGTTTTGCGTTGGATCAGGCTCACTTTTCGGCCCATCTTAGCGCCGATAAAATCTAGCAAGTCCCGATAATATGAAAATGTTTCTTTCGGGGAAATCATAGCTGCAACAGCCACATTCAATGCCCCCTTTTGTGAAATATTGCTCTCTGGGCGCTCAACAGTGATTGTTTTATCAAAGTCGATTGTTACTGCATCGCTGTCTCTGCTGCAGCCGTATATAGCAACTATGAATAGTAAAATGAGTCCATTAATAAGTTTACTTTTCTTGTTCCCAATCATGGTATCGGATGACCTTTCGAGGATATATACTTTAAGTTCAATACATAATCATGTTGTTCGGTTCTGTGTCCGAAAATCATACAGACATGGCTACCACTATGTGATACTTTATGTCAAGGATATATTTATAGCGGTGCTTTAAAAAAGGCACTTTTAAAATTATCCAAAAAGTATACTGGTCAGGGTCTAATCAACAAATGCTCAATATTGGGTGGAATGAGATGCTTGGCATACAGCGGTGGATGAACCAACTATAGATTCATCTCTTTTAAATGCTGTACGGAAGATAGGACCCTAAAGATTATATACAAGAGTGCTAATAGGCGACACTGACCTCTCAACTTAGACTACTATATTTAATCCACCCTAATTGAAATTTGAACCTTACCTTTTACGGTGCGAATTTCACTATACTTCTGACGATAGCCTATGCCCTGCCATATAAATATCGTTGATTTGATTATCTGGGTTGCTCTTTCGTATGAATCTTGACGTTGACACCGTTACCACATTGTGACATAAGAGCCTCTTTGTGTTAGGAATGCATTGAAAAAAATTGTGTGACAAAAGGAGAAAGGGTGAACAAGATAAAGGCAAAACAAAGCCGAACCATAGCTTATCAGACAGCACTGATTATAGCGGTGGGAGCTTTTATAGTAGGATTTGTTTCAGGGGTAGGTTTTGCGTTATTTAAAACAAATTTAACTTTGCCCGCTACTTCCAATTCAAGCCCTCCCATTGATTATGATAAAATGGAAAAAGATTTTGTGGCGGAGGTATTGAATAATCCAGAAAATACAGGAGCATGGATTCAATTAGGGCATGTCTATTTTGATACAAACATATATGATAAGGCCATTACAGCCTACGAGAAGTCTCTCGAATTGAATCCGAGTAACGCCGATGTCTTGACAGATTTAGGTATTATGTACCGTCGTAACGGTCAACCACAAAAGGCCGTTGAAAAGTTTGATGAGGCCATCGTCGTTAACCCAAAGCACGAATCGTCTCGGTTCAATAAAGGGATCGTATTGATGCACGATTTGGGGGACCGCGAAGGTGCTATCCAATCCTGGGAAGAATTGCTTGAAATCAATCCAGTTGCAATGGCCAGTAAAGACCAAAGTATGGACCAGTTGGTTACACATTATAAAGAGGGCCACGACAAAAGCAATTAAAATTAAAGGCATAAAAGCAATGAACGAAGAAGACCAAAATTCGGCAAGGTTTGGCTTTCAATCCATATTACTGATCTTTTTATTAGCTATTGGTGTTGGGATTATATTCCTGCTGCAAACCAAAGATTCAAATTTCAGCTTATCGGGACGATCTCGAATTGAGAGGGGCAAACCTGCTCCAGATTTTAACCTGCCAAGCCTTGATGGCACTATGATAAGTTTGGCTGACTATAAAGGCAAGGTTGTCCTTCTCAACATCTGGGCCACTTGGTGCCCTCCCTGTGTGGAAGAAATGCCCTCCATGGAAAAGCTTTTTCAGGCATTGAATAAAGAAGGGCTTGAAATTTTAGCTGTCAGCATTGATGCGTCTGGTTTAAAGGCTGTGCGTCCTTTTATGAAAAAGCATAATTTGAGTTTTTCTGCACTGATCGATTCCAAAGGAACGACACAAAATCTTTATCGGACAACCGGAGTTCCAGAGAGTATTATCATCGATAAGGACGGAATTATTGTTGAGAAAATCATAGGTCCAAGGGACTGGGGCAGTTCTGAAGCCATCCAGTATTTTCGGGATTTGATTCAGGAAAATTAGAGAATGAAAGAGATAAATACGGCTCTCCGATCATTTCAGGAACAATAAATATGACCAATCCAAAGCAACTTATTAACACGAATTGGAATATCATTTTTGTGTGCTGGCTTATCGCCAGTACTTCAGCATTGGGGAGCTTGTTTTTCAGTGAAATAATGGATTTTCCACCTTGCGCATTATGTTGGTATCAAAGAGCATTTATGTTTCCTTTAGCTATAATCCTTCTAATCGGGCTCTTTCCTTATGATAAAAGTGTCATCAAGTTTTCCCTTCCATTGGCCGCAGGCGGGTTAGGTTTTGCGATTTATCATTGGCTTGTGTATTCGGGTTTCATTCCTGAAAATCTTCAACCTTGCAGCCAGGGCGTTTCGTGCTCGGAAAAATATATTGATCTATTCGGTTTTATAACAATTCCCATGTTATCTTTGATATCATTTTCAATCATATTGTTATTGCTATTAGTATTGTTGAGGAGAGATTACGTATGAAAAAACAAATTGTTGTATTAGTATCAAGCGGTCTTCTTTTCGCTTTATTTTTTCTTGGTGCATATATTTACAAGAATCAACAAGCAAAAAAATACGGGTTTATGGCTCAGGAGAACGCTTCTACCTTTGTTAGAGATTACTCACAAACGCTGGGAAGTACTGATGCAAGAGTTTATCTTGTGGAATTTTCAGATCCCGCATGTGAAACCTGCAGTGCCTTCCACCCATTTGTCAAAAAAATGATGGCAGAAAACCCGGGTAAAATTAAACTGGTCCACAGATATGCACCTTTCCATGATGGTTCGGAATATTTTGTCAAAATATTGGAAGCGGCTCGGAAGCAAGGTAAATTCTGGGAAGCATTGGAGGTTATGTATAAATCACAACGATACTGGGCAAGTCACCACAACCCAAAGCCACATTTAATATGGAGATTTCTTCCACAGGCTGGATTGGATATAGAAAAAATTAAGATTGATATGAATGATCCGGAGATTGAAAATATTATCAGACAAGATCTTGCTGATGCGAAAACACTAAACGTCAGGAAAACTCCAGGATTTTTCGTAAATGGGAAACCGCTTCAACAATTTGGGCGCAAACAATTGGGCAGTTTAGTAGAATCAGAGCTTAAAGAAATGTATTAAAAAGAGGTATAACTTCAATGTCAATGACCCCATAAAACAGGCCGTCATCATTTTAAGTATTCTGATAACGTTTTAAACAATCATTAAGACATTGCGGACAATTGGCTTCTGCTATTTTATTCTGCGTAAAAAAGGTGTTGAAATTGCTGACCCAATCTTTGCCGGTACGAGGGCATTCATAAATATATTCGATGAACTGAACGAGCCTGTTAATGGCCACTTTGTCCATTGAATGCTCCATTCGACATGCATTTTCCTCTGCTTTCTCTTCCTCTAAGAGAAGAACACACTGCAAAAAATCCTTAATGACATTGTGCTTTCTTAGGACCTCCTGGGCAATTATTTTTCCCTTTTTCGTTAAGGTGATAAAACTATAGGGTTCATAATTAATCAAATTTTTATCAGATAGTGTTCTTAGTGCTGAAGTCACTGTTCCACTAAGCACACCGAGATTTTCGGCGATATGCTTTACCCTGGCTACGCTATTTTCCTTTTGTAAAACCAAAATGGTTTCTAAATAATCCTCTAAGTTTTCAGATAACCCTTCCATACGTATTCCCTCTCTCATTGTTTATAGTTATGCAGCGACGATACATAAGATTACACAAATATCGCTCTATGTCAAAAAATATTTGGTAGACAAAAGAAATACGTTGACTATATTAAATGTTTGAGCTATCAAACATTTAATTTTGGAGATAATTAAATGAACTGATATGAATAACGAGCTGATAATAAAATTAATAAATAAATTCTACGCCTAATGCAACCGAACTCATAATTGCTTTCATGGGTTTAGAAATTAAACAGCAAATATTCGAGGAGTGAGGATCAAAATGAAAAAACTCATAATGTTTACAATGTTTTCTTTAGCGATAATTTTTATTACCACAGTGACGGGACCTGCTTTTAGCCAGGACCTTGTTGTCTACTCGGCACGCAAAGAACACTTAATCAAACCCGTTTTTGAAAGCTACACCAAAGAGACCGGCGTAAAAATTAAATACATTACCGACAAAGCACCTGTTTTGCTCCAGCGTATCAAAGCTGAAGGAGTTAACTCACCTGCGGATCTTTTAATCACTGTTGATGCAGGTAACTTGTGGCACGCTGCAACTGAAGGCATACTTGAACCGGTTAAATCAAACACTTTAACAGGCAATATCCCAAGTCATCTTCGAGATCCGGAAAATATGTGGTTTGGACTATCCTTGCGGGCCAGAACAATTGTTTACAGTACGAAAAGAGTTCAGCCCGATGATCTTACAACCTACGAAAATTTAGCTGAACCCGTATGGGGAGGAAGGCTTGTTCTTAGAACCTCCAAAAAGGTCTACAATCAATCATTGGTGGCAATGCTGATTAAAGAGCATGGGGAGAAAGAGACGTCTGAAATTGTGAGAGGCTGGGTAAACAATCTGGCAGCACCCCCTTTTTCCAATGACACCAAAACCATGGAAGCCATCATTGCTGGCCAGGGAGATGTCGGTATCGTGAATACCTACTATTATGGGCGTCTTTCCAAGAAAAACCCCAATATCCCGATTGCTCTTTTTTGGCCGAATCAATCCACTGGCGGTGTCCATGTCAATGTGTCCGGAGCAGGTGTTGTGGCTTCATCTAAAAACAAGGCTGAAGCTGTTGCTTTTCTTGAATGGTTGTCATCTGAAAACGCACAAAAAATATTTGCTGATGTAAATATGGAATACCCTGTCAATCCTAACGTTGCCGTCAATCCATATGTAGCGTCATGGGGTTCATTTAAACAAAATGAGATCAATCTGGCCAATGCCGGTGAAAAACAAGTTGCGGCCATAAAGCTGATGGATAGAGCTGGATA
Source organism: uncultured Flavobacteriaceae bacterium (assembly GCA_965365165.1). GTDB lineage: Bacteria > Bacteroidota > Bacteroidia > Flavobacteriales > Flavobacteriaceae > Lutimonas. The sequence continues at coordinate 1,673 of CBDUAP010000142.1, read as the reverse complement.
CAAATGATGATCCGGATATGGATAGAGGCAACAACATGAATAGTCGTGTCTGTATGCTTGAAGAGAATTATCAGAGTGGTTCATTTAAAAAATTGCTGAAAAAAGTGCGTTCACTCATCAGCCTCAAATCAGTCGCTGTAATTGCAGCGCTGGGTGTAATCATACCAATTTTGGTAATTCTGTCATCTGTTTTTCAGCCAGAACCTGAAATATGGCGGCATATTGTTGAAACCCTGTTAGTCGATTTATTGAAGAACACAATCGTGTTGTGTACTGGTGTCATGGCCGGTACCTTTTTACTTGGCGTGGGTGCAGCATGGCTTACGGCTGTCTGTGAATTCCCGGGACGCAAAATTTTCAACTGGGCCATGATGCTGCCTTTGGCCATGCCGACATATGTTCTGGCATTTGTGTTTATTGGCCTGTTTGACTTTTCAGGACCGGTGCAAATTTTTCTTAGATCTCATGGGTTTTCAACTTTAAAATGGTTTCCAGATATCCGTTCTGCAGGGGGCGTTATCCTCGTACTATCGCTGGCCTTATATCCCTATGTTTACCTGCTGGCACGAAATGCGTTTCAGACCCAGGGGAAAAGTGTCCTTGAAGTATCCCGGGCATTGGGGCACAGCCCATATAAAGCATTCATCAAAGCGGCATTGCCAATGGCCAGACCATGGATAGCCAGCGGACTGATGCTTGTTCTTATGGAGACATTAGCCGACTTCGGGGCTGTTTCAATTTTTAACTACGACACATTTACAACCGGTATTTATAAAGCATGGTTTGGTTTCTTTTCCCTCACTGCCGCAGCTCAATTGTCTTCGGTGTTATTAGTGTTCGTCTTTATACTGGTGGTTGCTGAACAGCATATGCGGCAAAAAATGAAATTTCACCAGGTAGGACGTTTATCGATGGAAACAGGCAGAATAAGGCTTCATGGTTGGAAAAAATGGATGGCTTTTAGCGTTTTAAGTGCAATTACCCTGATTGCTTTCATTATTCCCTGCCTGCAATTGCTAATATGGTCCATCGGGTCAATAACTGCAGAGTTGGATAGCCGCTATATTGGTTTGTTGGGGCGAAGTTTATTATTTTCTGGCATGGCGGCAACCGTAATTACTGCACTTGGTCTATTGATGGCTTATATCCAAAGGCAACATTCTGACCATTTTACCAAATGGTTAATTCGCCTTTCAACGATGGGGTATGCTCTGCCAGGAACGGTTCTTGCCGTCGGCATCGTAATCATGATCAATTTTGCCGACAAACCGATTGTGTGGGCCATAAGGGAAGGATTTGGTATTCAGGTTTCATCAATTCTAAATGGTACGATTATTACGGTCCTTTTTGCATATACGGTTCGTTTTTTAACTGCGGGTTTCAACACCATCAACAGCAGCATGCTTCGTATCACTCGCAATTTGGATGAAGCTTCAATGCTGTTAGGTGTATCAGGGATAAAGCTGCTCAAGAAGATCCATATACCGATACTGAAAAATGGGCTTTTTATAGCGGCAATGCTTGTTTTTGTCGATGTGATGAAAGAGATGCCCATTACATTGATGACTCGGCCTTTTGGTTGGGACACACTGGCCGTAAAGATTTTTGAGCTGACCTCAGAAGGTGAGTGGCAGAGGGCGGCACTCCCCTCTTTAACGTTGATATTGGCTGGG
>CBDUAP010000141.1:0-7883 GCA_965365165.1 uncultured Flavobacteriaceae bacterium | reverse complement strand
AAAAACCTCAGTGTTTACTGAAGTTTTTCATTAGCGATGCGTTGCGGTCTGGACGGGACTTCTTACCTCCTCATAAACCGTTGTATTACTACATAATACATTAGTAAAGAGGTGTCAATTTACCTTAACAAACCATTTCCTATGCTCAATTAACGTATCTTGACGAACCCAACAATCAAACACATGATCCCCTTCTTCAGAAAAATCCGAAAAAAAATGGCAGATGATAATAGACCTCTTAAGTATATGAGATATGCTATTGGGGAAATTGTATTAGTGGTTATTGGGATATTGATAGCGTTGCAGATCAATAATTGGAATGAAATCAACAAATTAAAGAAAGAGGAACAAAAACTACTTATTTCTCTAAATGATGACTTTAAAGAAAATAATTTACGGCTTCAAGAAACTATTAAAAAAGAAGAAAGGGTTATTAGATATAGCAAAGAATTAATAAAAACTATTTTGTCTAATAATAAACATGTTACGCCTGATTCAATAGCGGAAATGTTTACTCATGGCGCTCAATCTTGGTATAGAGCTGAATATGTTACCGGTACTTATGATGGCATTTTGAGTTCAGGGAATATTAATATTTTAAAAAATGAAACTCTAAAAAAAAATCTTGCTCAATTTACATCTGAAGTTAAATCTGGTTTTGAGGACCATGAAGAATCTATGTTCTTTATGAATGAGATTAATAAGCTGGCCGCACCATTTTCTCCTACTTTAATGAGGCATCAGGTATATGATGACTTAAACCTTATGATAAGCGATAGTAAAATTAAAGAAGCTGCTAATGAAATTTTATCTGACAAAATATTTTTAGGCTTATTGATAGATAAAACGATAGTTGAAAACCATAGACTAATATATCAATTTAAAATCCAAGGTTATGTAAAAGAAACACTTGCAATTATAGAATCTGAATTAAAAAAATAACGAAAGCACAACACCGTGTATAATTCATTGCTAGTACTCGCCTACTTACGAAAGCCCTCGCGAATTTTCAGTTTGTGAGTATTTTTACGGTCCTGTCTAGACCACAACAACTGCGAAGCCTGCCCGTCCGGCAGACAGGCACATCACGAATACTTAAACCAATAGCAAGGGATGAGTAATTAGAGGTAAGTATCATATTATCAGACACCTACCTCCCATTACTACTGTTACCACCCCTTTAAACTCACCTGTAGTGATAATTGATTGAAGCTGTTAGATTTTTGAATTTTGAACCCGCCTGCCGGACGGGCAGGTTTCGAACAAGGAATATCGAATTTCGAACTAAGATTTAAACGAAATCCTTATAAAACAAAAAAACCTCAGTAAGACTGAAGTTTTTCATTAGCTAACTATCTCGTCTTGATGACTTTGAGTTAACAACACAACTATTTTTATTTGCGGTCTGGACGGGACTCGAACCCGCGACCCCCTGCGTGACAGGCAGGTATTCTAACCAGCTGAACTACCAAACCGTTGCTTTAATAGCGTCGCTTATTGCTAAGCAGGTGCAAATATAATTTTGTTTTTTGATTTGTCAAAAAGAAATCGAATATTTTTAAAGGAATTTACTTCTCCTGACCATGTAAGTACTCAGGATCTGATCAAAGCCCTCGTGAATGTTGACGGGAACATAGTCTATTTTATACTGCATGCACTTGTATTTCAAGTTTTTAAAATACGCCTCAACCTTTGCTTTATAAGCCTCTTTGATATGACCGGCAAACAAATTGATCTGCTCTCCGGTTTCAACATCCACATATTTCCTGGGCACATCTTCAAAATCAAAGTTGAGCTCCAGTTTCCCGTCGTAGGTATGGAACAAAACCACTTCGTGCTTGTTGTACTTCAAATGCCGCAATGCAGCGAAAAGGTCCTCCTCCTTCTTGTCAGACTGAAACATATCTGTAAACAAAAAGATCAGCGATCGCCTGTGGATCTTTTCGGCAATTTCATGCAGGACTTTATAAGTATTGGTATGGCTATTTGACTCTTTTTCCAGAGTTCGCTGCAATTGTTCAATCAATAGTCGCCGGTGTTTTTCATTAACTTTTGCAGGGGCAAAATATTCGCTCTCTTCTGCATAAATACTCAGTCCGAAAGCATCGCGCTGACGTTTTAACATCTCCATCAATGCCGCAGTAGCCAATACCGCAAAACCGATTTTGTTGTATTTTTCCAGGCCGATGGAATCCATTTTGGGATAATGCATGGAGGCCGAATTGTCTATAATGATATGACTCCTTAAATTCGTTTCCTCTTCGTACCGCTTGATAAAAAGCTTTTCAGATTTGGCGAATAATTTCCAGTCAATGTGCCGTGTGCTTTCCCCTTTATTATACAATCGATGTTCGGCAAATTCAACCGAAAACCCATGGAAAGGGCTCTTGTGCATCCCTGTAATAAACCCTTCCACTACCTGCTTGGCGAGCAGATCTATCTTGGGTATGCCTTTTATTTGACTCAATTCTGTGGCCTTCATATGTCAAAAATAGTGAATTTATAATACAGATAAGTGGCGGCGGAACGATAACCGGTTATCGTTCCTTCAAAAGCATAAAAAAAGGTCTGACCTTCATGAGGTCAAACCTTTATTTTATCGAAAACAACTTTCGTTTACAAAAGTGCGTTCAGTTTTTCGCTGTACACATTTTTCGGTGCCACACCTACTTGCTTATCTGCAACTTCTCCTCCTTTAAAAAGAAGAACAGTTGGAATATTTCGAACTCCGTACTTAGCGGCAAATTCCTGATGCGCATCAACGTCCACCTTTACGATCTTGACCTTGCCGTCAAAATCCTTATCCAATTCTTCCACTATCGGCGCCAACATCCTGCAGGGTCCGCACCAAGCTGCCCAAAAATCAACCAAAACCGGTTTGTCGGAGTTGAGTACCACCTCCTGAAAATTAGCATCTGTAACTTCTATTGCCATAATTTCTTATTTTAATTATTTATCTTCCTTGAAATAAGTGACAAAAATAACAATTATTTTCCTGCGCCCGTCAATTCAAAATCTATTTTTCTTATAGTTGTATTTGAAATAATGATGCGATGAGGCAATGATGCAATGCGACAATGCATGAATGCATGAATGGATGAACAATGAACTAGATGAACAATGAACTAATAAACTGGCCTTCATAATTTGCAGTTTAAAATTACAACCGCAAGCAGGCATTTTGGAGTTGCGGTGTTTGAGGACTTTAGGACGAGTTCGTAACGCATGACTGCGAGGATTAGTAATTTAACTAAAATTATGGGAGCCTTGAATTTTTGATTCTTTTGTTTTAAGACAAAAGAATAGAAGAATTATTGATTAAAACAAAAAGCATCAGGTTTCCCTGAGGTTTCAATGCTACAATGATGCAATGCGACAATGCATGAAATCGAAGATTCAGCGTAGCTAATGCATGAATGCGTGAATGCGTGAATGCGTGAATGCGTGAATTAATATTTAAATCTCAAATTCTAAACGCCAAAAAAGCATTAAAAAACCTCTTTTGCAATAGCCCTGATATTATCGCTCTTCCCCATCGAATAATAATGCAATACCGGTACTCCGGAAGCGACCAGTTCTTTCGATTGCTGCACGGCCCATTCAACCCCCCCCTGCCTGACTTCGGTATTGGTTTTGCATTTTTCAATCTCGCTCACCAAGGCATCGGGAAGGTCCAGGCTGAATACCTGGGGCAGTATATTCAAATGCCTGGCAACGGCAACGGGCTTGATGCCCGGAATAATCGGCACCTCAATACCCACGGCCCTTGCCGCCTTGACAAATTCAAAATACTTGGCATTGTCAAAGAACATTTGCGTCACGACATATTCGGCACCCGCGTCAACTTTTTCTTTCAGCCTTCTCAAATCAGCCGCCATGCTCGGTGATTCCATGTGCTTTTCCGGATATCCCGCCACCCCGATACAGAAATCCGCCCTGTAACTGGTTTCGATGATCTCGTGCAGGTAAATGCCTTTGTTGAGATCACTGATCTGCCGCACCAGTTCTGAAGCAAATTTATTGCCTTCGTTCTGGGGCATGAAATAGGCTTCGTGCTTCATGGCATCACCCCTCAGGGCCATCACGTTATCGATGCCCAGGTAATGACAATCAACCAGTACATATTCCGTCTCTTCTTTTGTAAAACCTCCGCAAAGCACATGAGGCACTGTATCCACCTTGTATTTATGCATCAGCGAAGCACAGATCCCAACGGTTCCCGGCCTCATCCGGGTTACCTTTCGCTCAAGCAACCCGCCTTCTTTTTGGATGTAAACGTGCTCCTCTCTTGAGGTCGTGACATCTATAAAAGGAGGCTTGAATTCCATCAAGGGGTCTATATTATCATACAATTTCTGAATGTTCTGCCCTTTTTGCGGCGGAACGATCTCAAATGAAAACAAGGTCTTTCCCTTTGCGTTTTTTATGTGTTCGGTAACTTTCATTTCTTTTTATTGAATTTTTTAAACTGCCAGGTTCGGTTGCAGCCATTTCATTGCAATTTCTTTTCTGATTCCTTTTCTTCGGGCATAATCTTCCACTTGTTCCTCGGTTATTTTGCCCAGGCCGAAATACTTCGACTCAGGGTGTGCAAAATAATAACCCGATACGGCTGATGCCGGCCACATGGCCCTGCTTTCAGTGAGCTGAACCCCAATCGTCTCTTCTACTTTCAGCAGTTCCCAGATACTGTCTTTTTCAAGGTGGTCAGGACATGCCGGGTAGCCCGGAGCCGGCCTGATGCCCCTGTAGGCCTCTTTGATCAGTTCCTCGTTTTTAAGTGCCTCCCGGGCGTCATAAGCCCAGTGTTTGGTCCTGACCTGCCGGTGCAGATACTCGGCAAAAGCTTCTGCAAAACGGTCTCCGATGGCCTGTACCATGATGGCATTGTAGTCATCTTGTGCGTCTTTGTATTGCTGCGCGAGCTGCTCCACCCCAAAAATGGCTACACAGAATGCCCCCATATAATCCTGGATCCCAGATGTCTTGGGCGCAATAAAATCGGCCAGGGCCACATTGGCAACCCCTGCTTTCTTCTGTAGCTGCTGGCGAAGTGTCCTGAACCTGATCATTTCCTTGCCGTTTTTGCTGACCAAAATATCATCCTGGTCAATTGTATTGGCTTCAAAAAGCCCAAAAATCCCTTTGGGCCTGAACAATCGTTTGGCAATGACCATATCGATCATCTTTTGCGCGTCGTCGTATAAAAGTGTCGCCTGCTCCCCCACCAAATCATCCTTGAGAATGTCGGGAAACTTCCCGTGGAGGTCCCATGACTTGAAAAAGGGCTGCCAGTCTATAAAAGGTCTCAAATCTTTCAGGCTGATCTGATTGAGCCTCTGGACCCCCATTTCTTTGGGTGGCTGGATCATTTCAGGATTCCAGTTGATCTTGTATTTATTCTCTCTGGCCTTCGCCAGTGAGACGTAACTTTTCGTTTTCCCTCTTTTCAGAAATTTCTCCCTGAAGTCCTCATAATCCTTTTTTATAGCATGGCTGTAGGCCCCGGATGTTTTTTTGTTCAAAAGGTCGCCCACTACGGTAACTGCCCTCGAAGCGTCGTTCACATGAACCACCGCATTCTTGTATTCAGGGTCGATCTTGACCACTGTATGTGCTTTCGAGGTCGTCGCCCCGCCGATCAAAAGAGGGATTTTAAGGTCCCGTCTTTCCATTTCCCTGGCCAGGTATACCATTTCATCCAAAGAAGGAGTAATGAGTCCTGAAAGCCCTATGGCGTCTACATTTTCTCTAATAGCTGTTTCAATGATCTTTTCAGGGGGTACCATGACCCCGAGGTCAACAATATCGTAATTGTTACAGCCCAGTACCACACTTACAATGTTCTTGCCTATATCATGAACGTCACCCTTGACCGTAGCCATCAATATTTTCCCAACAGCTTGTTGCTCTTCTCCCTTTTCTGCTTCGATATAAGGGTTCAGGTAGGCCACTGCCTTTTTCATGACCCGGGCCGATTTGACCACCTGGGGCAAAAACATTTTCCCCGATCCGAACAGGTCGCCCACCACGTTCATGCCTCGCATCAAATGACCTTCGATCACCTCGATGGGTTTTTCAACTGCCAGGCGGGCCTCTTCAACGTCTTCAATGATAAAGGCATCGATCCCCTTAACAAGGGCATGTGTAATCCGTTCTTGCAAAGGATCCCTGCGCCAGGCTTGGTCTTCCACAACATCTTTTTTGTTGCCCACCACGGTTTGTGCAAAATCAAGCAGTCGCTCAGTGGCATCATCCCTCCTGTTCAGGATCACGTCTTCCACCTTTTCCAAAAGATCCTTGGGGATCTCATCATATACCTCCAGCATGGCAGGGTTCACGATACCCATGTTCATGCCGGCCTTGATGGCGTGATACAGAAAAACAGAATGCATGGCCTCCCTTACGGGGTTGTTCCCCCTGAACGAAAAAGAGACGTTGCTCACCCCACCGCTGACACTGGCATTGGGTAAATTCTCCCTGACCCATTTTGTGGCTTCAATAAAGTCAATGGCATTTCTCTTGTGTTCTTCCATCCCCGTAGCCACTGGGAAAATATTCAGGTCAAAGATGATGTCTTCACTGGCAAATCCGACCTTTTCCACCAATACCTCGTATGACCGTTTCGCAATTTCAATCCTTCTTTCATAATTGTCTGCCTGGCCCACCTCATCAAAGGCCATCACGATCACTGCTGCCCCATAGCGTTTGATCCGGGTAGCTTCCCAGATAAATTTTTCCTCCCCTTCTTTTAAAGAGATGGAATTCACCACGCATTTGCCCTGCGCCACCTGCAAGCCGGCTTCAATGATCTCCCATTTTGAGCTGTCGATCATGATCGGTACCCTGCAAATATCAGGTTCAGCAGCGATCAGGTTCATGAACCTGACCATGGCCTCCTTTCCGTCGATCAACCCATCATCCATGTTGATATCAATGATCTGGGCTCCTCCGTCAACCTGATGCCTTGCGATATCCAGGGCCTCATCAAATTTCTCTTCTTTGATCAGTCTCAGAAATTTTCGGGAACCGGCCACATTGGTGCGTTCCCCGACATTGATGAAGTTGCTGTCCTCATTCATCACCAGGGGTTCCAGTCCGGATAATCGCATATATTTTTTCGCTGTCTTCATTTTTCTACTGATAATGCTCTAAGGTTGGAAATAGTTCATAAAAATGATGCAAATCCTTTTTCCTTCCTGATATTCAATTGATTTTCTAAATCCTTTTTATATGGTCCTCATTTCCCTTTGAAAATATTCAATATGGCGGTTTCCAATACCATTACACCGAATTGCTTACAGGGGTTCTCGGCGCGTACCTTTTTGCCAGTTCGGCAATGGCTCTGATATGCTCGGGCGTGGTACCACAGCAACCACCTACAATATTCACCAGGTTGCGCTTCATATAGGCCTCTATTTGCTCTGCCATTTGTTCGGGAGACTCTTCATATTCCCCAAAGGCATTCGGCAGCCCGGCGTTGGGGTGCGCAGAAATCGCGAAATCCGTTTTGGTGGCAATCGCCTCTAAATGGGGCTGCAGCAGGTTTGCTCCAAGGGCGCAATTAAAGCCGACAGTCAACAATGGGATATGCGAAACTGAAATCAGAAAGGCCTCTGCCGTCTGTCCCGAAAGAGTTCGTCCACTGGCATCTGTAATGGTACCGCTTAACATAACCGGAATATCAAGGTCCCTTTCCTCTTTGATCTCTTCTATAGCGAATAGTGCTGCCTTGGCATTCAAAGTGTCAAATACCGTTTCAACCAGTAACAGGTCTGCTCCGCCATCAAGCAGGGCTTCAGCCTGCTGCTTATAAGCAACCCGCAGTTCTTCAAAGGTAACGGCCCTGTATCCGGGGTCATTTACGTCAGGCGACATGCTGG
>CBDUAP010000140.1:0-7887 GCA_965365165.1 uncultured Flavobacteriaceae bacterium | reverse complement strand
AACTGCCCCCTCATCGTTATCTACTCCATATATATCAAAACCGTTGCGGATAAAGTAGACCATATTTCGGCCTTCGCCGCAACCACAATCCAATATCGTCATGTCTTTTCTAAACCTGTCTTTCAAGATCTGGTCAATTAGCAGCAGGTCGGCATTGCCTAGTTCATTATTAATATCTTTAATCAACATGCCTTTTTTGCAATCAATTTCATTCTTTTTTGCATTTCTTTCAAAGAAAAATAACAATTCATTGACCTTTTATTACATATATTCGTTAAAATTGATGGTTTAATGGACAGGAAAATGAAGATAAAAAGCTTGACAGTATGCTTAATCAGCTTTATTGCTGCATTGATATTATCAGTCAATCCGGTAAGCTATAGGGCGTATGCAGAGCCGATTGACCTGGAGCCCTCTGAAACTCAGAAACAGGTAAGCGTCTTAATATTAAGCATTCTTGAAAAATACCATTACGAGAAAATTACCCTGGACGATTCCTTGTCATCGATTATTTTCGACCAGTATATCCAGGGATTCGACAATAACAAGTTATATTTTTATCAGTCAGATATTGACAGTTTTGAGAAGTACAGGTATAAACTGGATGATGCAATTCTTGTTGGTGATTTGAATCCTGCCTATGAGATATTTAATGTTTTTTATGAGCGCTACAAATCGAGAACCCAGTATGCCCTTGAGCTCATTCAGAAAGAATATAATTTTTCGAAGAATGAGGAATTGAAGATTGATCGCGAGCATGAGTCTTATGCAAAAAACAAAAAAGAGTTGGATGATTTCTGGAGGAAATACATCAAAAATGAAAAGATAAAACGAATTCTAAATGATACGGATCCTGAAAAGATAAATGAATATACAGCCAAGTATTTTGAAAATTTACTGGAGTGGATCGAAAAAATGAATAGTGATGATGTATTTCAATACTACATGAATGCAGTCACTGAAAGCTTTGATCCACATACCAGCTATTTTCTGCCCGTCAGTTTCGATAATTTCATGATCAATAATGCTTTAGGACCTTAAAATAATTAAAAATTAAATAATGTGTAATTCACTACTCAGACTGTCACAATATTGTAATTCATTATGACGGGCTTAACAATATCGGAAATAAATTGCAAATGTTCGCATGAATTATTTGGGGGACAGGAAATTTTTAAAGTATTGCCATTAATGGACTGTTCTAAAATGAATCAAGGATGCTTTTTGCTGTCCTGCTCCTTTTTTGCTTTAAAAATATTTTGACGAGCCTGCCATACCCTCCAATTATAGCCTTGTGCTCCTGTATAAAATTACAATCTTCCTGTTGTTTTATGCATAGAAGCGATTGGAATATATCATATACAGCAGAAAGTTTTGTTCTGAGAAGTTCCATCATTATAATGGTTCACAGACACCGGGTCAAATTCAGGATATCTAATGCGTAATTAACAATTAATTCATCATCGTTTGTATCTCATTTTTAAGTGAATCAAAATCGATCGGTTTTGTGAAAAATTCTTTTGCACCTGAAGCCAGGGCTTTTTCATGATTTGCCTTATCTCCATAGGCAGATATCATGCTGACCTTGATCTGGGGGAAACGATCTTTTACTATATCGAGAAGTTCCAGCCCTGTCATACCCGGCATATTGATATCCGAAAAAATATACATTACCTTGGGCGGGACATTCTTTTCCAGGAAATCAAGTGCCTCCTGACCGGAAAAAGCAAAGACCAGTTCCAGACTGTTCTTTTTTAATTCTTTTCTAAATTTTTGGCGAAAGAGAATCTCAACGTCTCTTTCATCGTCCACAACTAGTATTTTCATCTTGCTCGTTTATTGGTTATCATCTATTTCCAATGCTTCAAATCAGCTTTGCTTCATTGGTATATAAATTAAAAATTCTGTTCCCGAACCAGGGGCGGTTTCCAGTTTAATGGCTCCTCCGTGCCCGGTTGTAATAATGTCATAGGCCAGAGACAAACCTAATCCTGTTCCTTTACCTGTAGGTTTGGTTGTAAAAAAAGGCTGGAAGATCTTATCCTTGATATCATCCGGGATACCCGGGCCATTATCCTTAATTGAAATCAACACCTGATCCCCAAGGTTTTTGGTACTTACCTTGACCAACGGTGAATAATGCTCATCCCGCTGATCCTCAGGAATAGAAGTCACTGCATAAAAGGCGTTGTTGATCAGGTTCAGAACCACTCTTCCCAGGTCTTGTGGTATGATGGAAACCTTCGGCAAAGAGGCGTCCAAATCAGTCTCAAAGTCAGCATTGAACGATTTGTCTTTCGCCCTCAAACCGTGATAGGCCAGTCGCAGATACTCATCAGCCAGAAGATTAATATCCACCGATTCCATTTGACCGGAACTGTTTCGGGAATGCTCCAGCATTCCCCGAACGATACTTGAGGCACGCTTGCCGTGATGGCTTATCTTTTCCAGATTCTGCATGATGTCTTTAGATATATCCTTAGCCTCCTCAACATCACCTTTATCCAATTCTTCACACATTTCGCCCATCAATTCATTGCTGACCTCGGCAAAATTATTAATGAAATTCATCGGATTCTGAATCTCATGCGCGATTCCTGCCGTCAGTTCACCCAGGCTGGCCATTTTTTCCGACTGGATAAGCTGAGACTGCGTGTTTTCGAGTTCGTTAATTGTTTTTTTCAAGGTTGCTGTCCGCTCGTTTACCTTGTCTTCCAGTAGTTTGTTTTCCCTTTTCAACCAGCGTGACCGGTAGTCCAAAATCACCAGACCAAGGCCCAGAAACAGCACTACTAAAATGGTATAGGCCCACCAGGTCTGCCACCAGGGCGGAAGAATGGTAAAACTCAGTTCAGCTGGTTTGCTCCATACGCTGTTGATTCCTTGTGAAGCTACTTTAAAAGTATAATCCCCGGGAGGAAGGTCCCTGTAATTCTCGCTGGTGGTGGAGGCCGAAATCGGGCTCCAGTTGTTGTCAATTCCTTCTAAAATATAGCGATATGCTATTTTATCAGGATTACTGTGCTGCAAGCCGACATAGTCAAAGCTCAAATAGTTTTGATCATGAGGCAATTGCAACCCTACAGGCTTTTGATAAGGACCCTCCACGGATTCCCATGTTATTTGATTCCTTGCCAGATAACTTGAATCCTTCTCCGACTTGTTAACGGCTACAAGGCCTTTTTTATCCTTGCTCCATATTGAATCTAAAGATGTTCTGCTTTCACGGATCGCTTCAATATTCTTAAAATTCCTTCTTTCATCTAATATATTAATACCGCTGATGTAAGTGTTAAATGCAGTCGAATCTTTGGCAATAGGATCTATCACCGTAAGGGTTTCTACCAGACTGGCCCATAGCCTTCCATTTTTGTCAAAGGTAAAACTGTTTTCGGCAAAATCCACCAAATTCAGGCCCTGATTGACGCCAAGGGTTTTAACCTCCCAAAACAGATGATCATTTTCCTTGGTTTTAAGGGGTGTTAAAATCGTCAGGCCATTGGAGGTACCCAGATACACCTCGCCTTTGTGCTCGGCAACTGCGTATACGTCATTGGCTCCAAGACCTTCTTTGGTAGTGAAGTTTGTCACCTCCATTTTCTCCAGGTCAATTCTCGAAACCCCTTCATTTCCGGCTGCCCAAATATGATTTGAAGCGTCCGTTGTTAATGAATAAACCCGGTCCGAAATCAGCCCGGTACCAGTACCCAAACGTGAATACGTGTTGTTTTCAAGGTCATATACCTCAATACCTGTATCCAGGGTAGCTACCCATACCCTGCCCTTAACATCTCTGAGCATCTCATTGTTACCCACGTTGTTATCTGCAGTATCAAGCCTTATACTTTTGAATGCCTTTTTTTTCAGATCAACAGATAAAATTTCACCTTCATCGGATCCCAGCCAGTATCGCCCCTCGGCAATTTCTACACTAGATACAATCACGCCTTGAAGTACATTATCAGCTGTGGACAGTTTTTGGATGGTCTGCTCTTCAGGGTCAATAATACTCAATCCTTCGGTACGGCCACTGGTCCAGATTCGCCCACGAGAATCAGTATCTAAACGGGTATTCGAATTGTCGAACAAGCCCTGTGCCTCTGTCAGCTGTCTTATTTTATTTTCTTCCGGATCATAAATGTCAATTCCGTCACGGCTGCCTATCCATATGTTACCATTGACGTCCTCGAGGGTTGCCCACATATCATTGCTGCTCAGTCCGTCATTCATGTCAAAATTTGCAGGCATCCCTAAGCTCATGTCAATTTTAAACAATCCATCTTGGGCAATTGAAGACCAGATTTCTCCCTGTTTGTCTTCAAAAATGTGATACACCCAATTATTCCGAACCCCTCGCAGAACAAACTTTTTGATCAGGCCTTTGGTTTTGTCAAAAGAAAAAAGAAGTCCGTTATTGGTACCCAGCCAATAAATCCCATTGCTGTCTTTAAATATATCCGAACACCCGGATGAACCGAACAGTCCCTTATCAGCTTTTATATAAGATACTGCAGATTTATCTTTGTTCAAGATACTGACGCCTCTTCCTCCGGAAATCCATATGTCGCCACTGTCATCCTGTAAAAAAGAACTCACAAAATTATCCATTAAACCTCCTTCTTTTGTAAGCGCATAGTTTTTTCCGGCATTCAGGTCGATAATATTGGCACCATTAGAGGTAGAAAGCCAGATAAGCCCTTCCCTGTCCTGAAAGGCAGTCACGTTGAAATTTCCCAGAAGACCTTGTTCGGTATTGAAACTCTTTAGCGTTTTCGCCTCAAAATCAAGAATCAGGTAACCCTTTCTTAAATTCCCATACCAAAACGTACCATCTTTGGCTTCAATCATTGTGGTTCTGAAGTTTGTATTGAACGAATTGATCATTTCATGTATGAGATTCGCATCAAAATCAATTACCGATACCGTTTCATTATTGCTGTGCACCCAAATTCTTCCCTGGGAATCTTCGAATAATTCATATACATTGACCCCATCCAGCCCCTGATCACTTCCGTATATTTCCAAATTTTCACCATCGTACCGGGCAATTCCATTAGAAGTTCCAAACCAAATCAATCCATTGCTGTCAAGCATCGTAACTTTGCATAAACCCGGGAGTCCAAAATTAGAATCAATATTCATCACTCCACGTGAAGCCCCGGCCAGGGTCACTGGGTATCCGGCTTTAACAATTGTCGGGGCTCCCAACACTTTGGTCACAGGCTCGAGTTTTTGGGTGGGAAGTGAGTTCAGATCGAATTCACTGCTTGGCAGTTTGCTCCAGTCAAACTCACTTTTTACTATTGAATCCATGTATGGATAGGGAGCTCCTATGTCAAAGGCTTTGGACGGAAGTTTATAGAGGTTAAATTTTGTCTTTGACGAAAGTTGAATATCCCTTTCATTCAATTCAACCCAAGTAAATTCTTGTGATTCAGGAAACTTAAGCGGACGTATTTCAGGTTGTTCGTATCGATTTTCATTTATCGGAAAAGGCGGGGCTTCTTTTTGTTGATTGCAGGCCATCATCAATAAAGCCACCAGCAAAACGAAAGTTACTTTTGCTGTAAAAAAGTTTGTAAGTTGTTTCATATTTCGATCAAATTGCCGGAAAAAAAAATCCTTCAAGGGTTTCTTCATACTGATTTCCACAACAGGAAACAGATCAGTAAAGTCAAATTCCCATTTTTAATCCTTATCGGTTCACGGCTCAGTTTTAAGGTTTGCACAGGTTCAAGTAAAAAAATCATTAATGGCTTAAATATAGCTATTTAAATTAAATAGCAGCGACGAGTAGTTTTTTTTAAGGTGTGCGTCACAAATAAGACTTTTTGAATTCTTAAAGGAGGAGCCCCCTTTATAAAACTCCTTTTTTTCCGGTCAAGGTTGCTTTTTGCTGTCCTGCTCCTTTTTTTGCTTTAGAAACATTGTGACCAGCCTTACACCCAATCGGGCAAACAAAATGATGGCGATCACCATGACGATATCAAGTCCTTCCATTTGATGAATATACAAATTCTGAGCTGATCGGGAGGCATAAAAATAAATACTTTAACAGCATTTGACGGGTAAAAGATCCTACCCTATAATCTCCCATTGCATTCCCCTTGCAACTATGGAAATCCTGAACATTGAAAATCAACAATGCCTGAAACGCAAAATCAAACATTTCAATTTTATTGATCAGGATTACTTTTTTCATTGATCCAGGTTAATGCATTTGATATTTCTGTGCCTTAATTTTATAGCTGACGTGTATAGATACCATAACAGCACACATTTACAATAAATCTAAAGAACAAAAATGCTTTTAAAGCTATTTTAAAGACATGACGAATCAAAAAAAGCATCCTTCACCGAAAAGGGACCAAAAAAATAAGCCGCAAATGCCTTCAAAAAGAGGGAAAGCCATGTTGTGGTTCTACGCAATGCTCGCTTTGATCCTTATTTTTTCATTATTCACAAATTATGGTTCAAGGACGAAGGAAATAAGCTGGATGGAATTTGACAGAAAAATGCTGAGCCAAAACGATGTTGAAAAAATCGTGGTGGTAAACCAAACTATCGCCAAGGTGTATATCAAGGAAGATCGTTTATCTGATCCGAAATACAGCGATCTTCAAGGGTTCTTCCTTCAGTCACAATCTGGTCCGCATTATTCAATACAGCTGGGCTCGCTCGAACGTTTTGAAAACCAGCTGGAAGAAGCACAAAAAGATTTCCCGGAAGCAGAAAGGGTTCAGATCACCTATACCAATCAAATTAATTGGATAAATTATGTTTCCTGGATCATCCCAATGTTGCTGATATTTTTTGTTTGGATGATTTTACTAGGCAAAATGGGAAGTAAGGGAGGCGCCGGCTCTATGTTCAATTTTACAAAATCAACAGCAAAGCTAACGACCAAAGAAACAAAGAGTCAGGTTACTTTTGATGATATTGCCGGACTAAAAGAAGCGAAAACAGAGATCATGGAACTCGTCGACTTTTTAAAAAACCCTGAGACTTACACAAGATTAGGCGCCAAAATACCCAAAGGGGTCATGCTGGTAGGCCCGCCCGGAACCGGTAAAACCCTTCTTGCCAAAGCCGTTGCCGGCGAAGCACAGGTTCCGTTTTTTTTCTTGTCGGGATCTGAATTTGTGGAAATGTTCGTGGGCGTCGGAGCCTCAAGAGTTAGAGACCTTTTCAAACGTGCCAAAGAACAGGCTCCTAGCATTATTTTTATCGATGAGATCGATGCTGTCGGCCGTGCGCGAAACAGAGCCAATTTCTTCCAGTCAAATGATGAACGAGAGAACACTTTGAACCAGCTCCTGGCCGAACTTGACGGCTTTGGTGTCAATACCGGGGTTATTGTCCTTGCCGCAACAAATCGAGCCGACATACTTGACAAAGCCCTGCTGCGTCCCGGCCGGTTTGACAGACACATTTATTTAGAATTACCAGACAAACAGGAAAGAATTGAAATATTCAAAGTTCATCTTCGACCGATCAAAAAAGCAAAAGACATTGATGTTGAATTACTAGCCTCAATGTGTCCGGGATTTTCGGGTGCGGACATCGCAAATATTTGCAACGAAGCGGCATTGATCGCTGCCCGTCAGCACAAAAAGTTTGTCCATCAGTCTGATTTTATGAAAGCCAGGGACAGGGTCGTCGGAGGCCTCGAAAGAAAAAACAGGATCACATCGCAAAAAGAGAAAGAAATCATTGCTTATCATGAAGCGGGTCATGCGGTGGTGAGTTGGTATTTAAAGCACGTTGCCTCGCTGATGAAGGTCTCCATCATACCCCGCGGAAAATCCCTGGGTTCGGCCTGGTACCTGCCAGAAGAAAGACAAATTGTAACCAAAAGCCAGTTCATCGACCAGATCTGCGCCTCCC
>CBDUAP010000139.1:0-7891 GCA_965365165.1 uncultured Flavobacteriaceae bacterium | reverse complement strand
CCAGAGACTTCTTGATTATATCATCCCAGATTACGTGCATGTGCTGCACGATGGTAAAATCGTTAAATCAGGTGGAAAGGAACTGGCACACGAATTGGAAGAAAAAGGATACGATTGGTTGAAATAATTAATTAGACTGAAAAAAGGAAGTCTTCAGGCTCAATCAGAAATTGGACCTTTTTGACTCCCGAATCTCAGCTTTAATATAATTTTATGGATTTAAAAGAAAAATTAGTGGCCTCCTTTATGGCTTTTGAAAATAAAGGCAATATTGATCTTGATTCAAAAGTTCATGAGATCCGTTCTGAGGCTATCGAAAGTTTTGAAAAAACTGGTTTTCCGACCAAAAGAGACGAAGAGTGGAAATATACTTCTCTGAATTCCCTGCTTAAAAACGACTATACCATGTTTCCTAAAAGTGAAACTGCTGTGGAACTCAAAGAAGTGAAAAAATATTTTTTGCATGAGATCGAGTCATTCAAAATCGTTTTTATAGACGGGGTATACAGCTCATTTTTATCAGACACATCTCATGAGATTGCAGATGTATGCATCCTGTCTTCTGCATTAAAACAGCCAAAATATAAAATGGTCATAGACCATTATTTTGGAAACGTTGCCTCAAAGTCAGATAGTTTAACATGCCTGAACACGGCTTTTTCTAAAGAAGGCGCTTTTATACATATCCCTAAAAATGTGGTGCTGCCAAAACCAGTTCAGATCCTGAATTTTTCAACCGGCAGCGAAAAAGAGATCATGCTTCAACCCAGAAACCTGATCGTGGTTGGAGAAAATTCACATGTTCAGATCTATGAACGGCACCAGAATTTAAGTGACAATACTGTACTGACAAATGCCGTGACTGAAGTTTTTGCCCATAAAAGGGCCATTGCCGATATCTATAAAATTCAAAATGACAGGGTCAGTGCTTCCCTGATTGACAATACCTATGTGCAGCAAAAGGAAAACAGTATTGTATCTGTAAATACTTTTTCTTTCGGTGGAAATATTACCAGAAACAATTTGGAATTTCACCACGAAGGAGAACATATCACGTCAAATCTGAATGGGATTACTGTCATTGGAAACAAACAGCATGTTGATAACCATACCCTGGTTCATCATAAAAAAGAAAATTGTGAAAGTCACGAAATGTACAAAGGCATTTTTGATGACCAGTCTACCGGTGTTTTCAACGGTAAGGTTATTGTTGACAAAGTAGCGCAGAAAACCAATGCTTACCAGCAAAATGACAATGTGCTTATTGGTGACAAAGCAAGTATCAATGCCAAACCCCAATTGGAAATTTTCGCTGATGACGTTAAGTGCTCTCATGGCTGTACTATTGGTCAACTGAACGACAGTGCACTGTTTTATTTGCAGTCCAGGGGTATCCCTAAAAAAGAAGCCAAAGCCCTGATGCTTTTTGCTTTTTGCAATGACGTTGTAGAAAAGATCAAAATTCCAGCCTTAAAGTCAAGAATCAACAAGTTGCTTACCGAGAAACTTGATGTAGATCTGGGAATGGACATGTAAAATGATACGTTTATAAACAAAGTGCCGATAAAGATTTTGAAGCTTTATGCAGGATATTGTTTAAATTGAAGCCTCCTCGTTATGAGCCGGGTAAAACTGACATGGCACCTCCCCCTTTGAGGCTCAATTCTCTTTGAAACACCCAAATTCCCCTTAACTCATGCAGGCTATGATCTCTTTTAAAAAATGGTCAATGTCAAAAGCCTGATCCCCTTTTAAACCCATTCTGACGATCGTCAATCCCTTACTTGGGATAATAAATACATATTGCCCCTGAAACCCACTACAATAAAAAAGGTCTCTGGGCACGTTTGGAAAATAACCCTCAGCGTTGAGATAGAAATGTGCTCCATACATACCGTCAGAAGTATTTGTAGGTTTTGTGGTATAGTTTATCCAGGTCGAATCCAGAACCTGTTCCCCATTCCAGTTTCCCTTGTGCAAGTAAAGTAACCCTAGTTTCGCCCAGTCTCTGGTAGTAGCCCATGCATAAGAAGATCCTACATAATTCCCCGCAATATCTGTTTCGACCAGGGCCGAATGCATGCCAATCTTATCGATCAATTCGGTATACCAAAAATCGAGATAGTCCTGGTAATTTCTAAAATGCTTCCTCAACAGCGGACCTGCCAGTAAATTTGTAGTGCCCGAAGAGTAATTCCAGCTTTGATCCGGAGCGCCCACCAATGGCTTATCAATTTGAGAACGTCCCATATTTGACTCCAGGTATAGCATTTTGGTCACGTCAGAAATTTTGAAATAATCTTCTTCCCAGGCCAGGCCGCTATTCATTTGTAAAAGGTTGCCGTACGTGATGTTTTGCCGGGCATCATTCTCCCATTCCGGCAAGCCGGTGGTCTTATTGATATCTATTTTACCCAATGTTTCAAGCCTCCCATAGACGGTGCTGGTTATACTCTTGGCCATAGACCAGCCGTGCATCAGAGAGGTACTGTCAAAACCAGCTGCGTATTGTTCGGCAATAATCCGATCTTTGTAAACCACCAGCACAGATCGTGTCTTTTGCAACTGTTCCCCCGGCTTGTCAAATGCATTTTCTACAGCAAGTTTCAACTGCCCGTAATCCACTTCCTCAAAAATGGTGTCTTGTTGCGGCAGGTTCCCATAAGGATAAGGCAGTTCTAAGGGAAACCTGTTGCGATTTGGAACAAGTCTTGGCTCGTTTTCATCAAAATCTTTGTTTATAAGAATGGCTCCCAGACCTTCAATATAAACTGCTTTTCTCTTATTCAAACCGTAAATCGCGGCAGTCACTGATCTTTTAACCTGATCAACCTGATAACGTGCCGAGTTTATCGGCGAAAAACCATTTTCTCCCTTTTCAACCGATTCCTGATTACGATGTGCTAGAAAAATTACCGAGGTCATGTTTTTAGATGCAAATCCTGTAATGATATTCAATCGCGGATACTCTAGAAAAGCCACATAAATTAAAATGGCCAATAATGCCAGAATCAGGTATTTGATGTATTTTTTCATTGAACTGAATTGATGCGCGATTCAAACAAAAATAAAGAAATATTCGTTTCATAATTTAATGTTATGCCATGATAGTATTGTATATTTGTATTTTGAATCATTCTAAATAAGCTATGTTCGAAGTTACAAAAGTCAGAAAAGATTTTCCTATTCTCGATCGGGAGGTCAACGGCAAGCCCTTGATATATTTTGATAACGCAGCAACTTCACAGAAACCAATGGCAGTGATCAATGCCATTGTAGATTATTACAGCAATTATAACGCCAACATACACCGTGGGGTCCATACCCTGAGTCAGGAAGCTACCAAGGCATATGAAGAGGCCCGTGAGAAAATTCAACAACATTTTAACGCAGCCAAGCCCCATGAAATCATATTGACATCGGGCACAACTCACAGTATCAATCTTGTTGCCTCAGGGTTTACTTCAATCCTGAAACAGGATGATGAGATCATTGTTTCTGCCATGGAACATCATTCCAACATTGTGCCCTGGCAAATGCTATGTGAGAAAACCGGAGCAACACTTAAAGTGATTCCGATGACCCAGCAAGGGGAATTGGATATGGAGGCTTATGATAAACTGCTTACAGACCATACCAAACTTGTTTTTGTCAATCACGTTTCCAACGCCCTTGGCACGGTTAATCCCATAAAGGCAATCATTGATAAAGGGCATGAATACGGAGCTGCTGTGCTCATTGATGGCGCACAGGCCACACCACATATAAAACCTGATGTTCAGGAGTTGAACTGTGAGTTCTATACCTGTTCAGCACATAAAATATGTGGACCTACAGGAGTAGGAATGCTCTATGGCAAAGAGGCGTGGCTTAAAAAACTTCCCCCATATCAGGGAGGAGGAGAAATGATTAGTGAAGTCACCTTTGAAAAAACCACCTATGCCGATCTGCCACATAAATTTGAAGCAGGCACCCCTAATATTGCCGGAGTTATTGCTTTTGGAGCAGCTCTTGATTATATGAATAACATTGGCTTTGAGCAAATTGCTGCCTATGAAAAAACCCTGCTTGACCATGCAACCAAAAAATTAACAGAAATTGACAAGATGGTGATCTACGGCACATCTTTGCAAAAAACCGCTGTTATTTCTTTTAATATTGAAGGAATCCATCCTTATGATATAGGATCTATCCTTGATAAATTAGGTGTCGCCGTGAGGACAGGCCATCATTGTGCCCAGCCCATTATGGATTATTATAAAATTCCAGGTACGGTAAGGGCGTCCTTCTCTTTTTATAATACCATCGAAGAGATTGACCTATTCATTGAGGCGCTCCTTCGGGCAAAAAATATGTTATCCTGATATGATGTTTAAATACCTTTTTCTTTTATTGGCTATTACCTGTGGTTCTTCAGAGCAACAGGAATCCAAAATGATTTACGTCGCTCCTTTCCTTGAAGATTGTACAGGTGTAGGGCCACAAAAATGTATGTTGATCAGAGAGACACCAGATGAGGCATGGACCAATTTTTATGATCAGATTGAAGGCTTCTCTTACGAAAAAGGTTATACCTACAAGTTATTGGTTTTGGTTACCCGGGTCGACAATCCCCCTGCTGATGCCTCTTCTTTTAGATATAAATTAAAAAATATTGTTTCTAAAATCCCGACGATTAATCATTCTGATCTAATAAAAGAATGGACGGTAATCAAAATTAAAGGGTTGGAACAGTTAAGCAGCTCACCAACGATGACCTTTGAAAAAAAAGACTCAAGGGTTTACGGTTTTGCTGGCTGCAACAATTATTTTTCCACATATAATGTTTCCGGAAACACATTGAGTTTCGGGCCTGCAGGTGCTACCAAAAAATTGTGTCCTGACATGAGTGCTGAAGATGCTTTTTTCAAGGATTTACCAAACATCTCCCGTTTTGAGATCGTCAAAAAGGAACTATATCTCTATGACAAGAATGACGAATTGCTTATCTTAGCTATATCTCAGTAATCAAAGATTTTTGTCAAAAAAATTACATGAGGATGTTTACTGAGATAAACATCCTCTTCTTTTGTAAAAACCCAATTCCAATGAAATATTTCCCCTTCATTTCGAGCGGCCTTATTGTAGCAATGATGGCTTGCCAACCGGCAGAAAAAGATCATACAATTGAATCGGTTACAGCAGCCCAAAGTCCCAGTTATTCACAAACCACTGACATCCCTGAAGGGATAAAAACACCTGACCATGCAGAGACTTCTATTGGAACGCTTGATTTTTTTGATGGTGTTCCTTCAAAAAATACAGCAGAAAATGTATATGACTATCTCGATAGGATGAGAGGTGTTGATGCGTTTTTAAAAGGAATACCGGGAGCTTCCGTTCGAGGATTGATCATGAGCCCTGAGCAACTGGGTGCTACAAAATCGAATCAGGTATTGATCACTGATAAATTAATGGATTCTAAACCTTTGTTTCTTACAGCCAACACCTCTACCTTATATGTTACTCCTATTCTGGATTTAAAAGTAGATGGTCCAACTGTTGTAGAAGTGCCTCCTGGAATGCTGGGAGCATTTAATGATGCCTGGTTCAGGTATATTGCCGATGTTGGTCCCCTTGGGGAAGACAAGGGAAAAGGAGGTAATTACCTTTTAGTCCCTCCAGGATATGATGGTAATATCCCAACGGGTTATTTCGTATTGTATCCAAAAACATATCGTGTTTGGACCTTTATGAGAGGCTCCATTGCCAATGGGCTTGATGCTGCCGTAAAAAATGTAAAAGATCATCTTAAAATATATCCTTTGAGCAAGAAAAATGACCCCCCTGTCATGGAGTTCATTAGCGGTTCGGGCAAATCATTTAATACGATCCATACGAATGATTATTCCTTCTATGAACATTTGAATGACTGGATCCAGTATGAATCAGACGAAATGCTTGATATAGAAACCAAAGGACTATTTGCTTCCATTGGTATAGAAAAGGGGAAAGAATTTAATCCTGATGATCGGATGAAAAAAATTCTTACAGAAGCAGTTGCCATCGGGAATGCCATTGCCCGCTCTATTGTGTGGTATCCGAGAACTGATGGCACTATGAAAGGTATTGAAGTTTATCCTGACAGTGATAGTGCCTGGCTGATGGGATGGGTAAATAAAAATGTGTTCTTTACAACAGAAACCGGTGGGATGAATTCAGATGCTCGTGTGATGTTCCATTACCCTTATACCGCAGTTACTCCGGCCATGGCAGTTTCTGTTCCGGGAAAAGGTTCAGATTATGGTATGGCCTATGTCGACGCTGATAAGAATCATTTTGACGGAAGCAAGTCTTATAAACTGCATATTCCGGCTGATGTTCCCGCCAAAGACTTTTGGGCAGTTACCATATATGATTCACAAAGCAGGTCCCTGCTGCAAACAGATCAGGCATATCCAACCGTGGGCAGTCAATCAGAAGGTTTGTCACAAAATGAAGATGGCTCATATGATATTTTTTTCGCCCCGGAGGCTCCAAAAGGCAAAGAAGGAAACTGGCTTCAGACCATTCCGGGTAAAAGCTGGTTTATTGCTTTGAGATTATACGGACCATTGCAGCCATGGATAGATAAAACCTGGAGACCGGGAGAAGTTGAGTTAATACAATAAATCAGGATTTTAAATCAAGCTTTCCTGTTGTGTTATTTTGAGAAAGCTCAAACCCTTCATCCACATGGAGCGATTTGCGCTGTGCGGCTTTTACGGCCAACTGATCACATCTTTCATTTTGCGGATGTTCATTGTGTCCTCGAATCCAGTGAAATTTAACCTTGTGCTTTTTATAGACATGTAAGAACCTGCGCCAAAGATCTGCGTTCTTCTTGTCTTTGAACCCCTTTTTTAGCCAGTTGAATACCCAGCCTTTTTCTACAGAATCCACAACATATTTGGAATCAGAATAAATCATCACTTCGATCCCTTCCTTTTTAAGCTGTTCCAAAGCCACAATGACGGCAAGCAATTCCATCCTGTTATTGGTAGTCAGTCTGAAACCTTCCGAAAATTCTTTTATATAAGGTTTTCCAACCCATTCCATAATGATTCCATAACCTCCCTTTCCCGGGTTCCCACTGCAGGCGCCATCGGTGTAAACATTAACCTTCATTTTTACCTTTTAAGATTTCGTCAATCACCTTAGGGAAATTTTCCTGTTCCAACAGGTGTATTTTTCGGGCCACATCTTCAGCTGTATCACCCCTTTCCAGGGCAACAGTTTTCTGAAATATTATGGCTCCTTCGTCATAGTGTTCATTCACATAATGAATGGTAATTCCCGAAATCGGCTCCTTGTTGGCTACAACTGCCTTATGAACATGCATTCCATACATGCCCTTTCCTCCGTATTTTGGTAACAGTGCAGGGTGAATATTTACAATGGCCCCAGGAAAAGCATTGACAATTGAATCGGGTACCTTTAATAAAAAACCGGCCAGAACAATAAAGTCAGCCTCAACTTTTAAAAATTCCAAAAATTCAGCCGAAGACATTTCTTTCCTGCTGATCACCCTTGAGGGCACATTAAGTCTTCCTGCCCTTTCCAAAACCCCGGCTTCAGGATTATTACTGATGACCCATGAAACAGTGACGTCATCTCTGGTATTAAAATACTCAATAATATTCTCAGCATTTGTTCCAGAACCTGAGGCAAAAATTATAATCCTAAGCATATTTGAATATTTTTGGGCCTTGGCAAAAAAAAGCATAAATATGATAATGAAAAAGCAAATACCGAAGTATTTATCAGATTCACTGTATTTAATTTTTTGTACTTTTTATCAATTTCACATTAAAATATATTATTTTTGCCCCAATATTTAAATTTAAAATTAAAAAATTATGTCAGACATTGC
>CBDUAP010000138.1:0-7898 GCA_965365165.1 uncultured Flavobacteriaceae bacterium | reverse complement strand
GACATTATATTTTCAAATTTTCAGCTTTCGCAAATTGATGTGCTTCTTGCTTTTTTAGCAACTTTATTGTTGGGAATGGGTAAATCAGGGCTAAAAGGCCTTGGGGTTATTATCGTTACGCTCATGGCCCTTGTTTTTGGAGGGAAGGCCTCTACCGGAATACTGATGCCTATGATGATCACCGCGGATATATTTGCTGTGATCTACTATCATCGTCATACACAATGGAAGTTTTTGAAAAAGCTATTGCCTATGATGGTCGTGGGGGTATTATTGGGCGTTTGGTGGGGGAATGATATTTCTGAAGCCTTGTTCAAGCAGGTAATGGCCTTTTTTATATTGGCAACTGTGCTGGTCATGATTTGGATGGACAGGACAAAAACTTTTGGTATCCCAAAACACTGGGCATTTTCAGGGTTTATGGGGCTGCTTTCGGGTTTTACATCCATGATCGGCAACCTTGCGGGTTCCTTTACAAGTATCTATCTTTTAGCCATCAGACTCCCAAAAAATGAATTCATTGGTACAGCGGCCTGGCTCTTTTTTATCATAAATGTTTTCAAATTGCCTTTCCATATTTTTGTCTGGAAAACGATCAATAAAGAGACCCTTATGGTAAACCTGATTTTGTCTCCGGCTATTTTGATAGGATTTTATGTAGGGATCAAACTCGTCAAAATGATCAAAAATGATTTGTATCGTAAACTCGTATTGCTCGTTACCGCTATTGGAGCCCTTATTATTCTTTTCAGGTGATGGAACACAAACCTTGATGAAATTAAAAAAAAGCAAAAGAAAGGAATATTTAAAAAGAAAAATTATCTTTAATTTGTTCTAAGATTTTGAAGTATAAAAAGTGAAATCATATTAAAATCAATTGAAATGAAAAAATTAAGTTTGGCCTTTTTAGTAATCATGATAGGTATCAGTTGTTCCGATAATGGGACAATAGAATTGTTCAACGGAAAAGATCTCTCGGGCTGGGAAACATACGGAACAGAAAAATGGTATGTTGAAGATGGATTATTGATCTGTGAAAGTGGCCCCGACAAGGATTATGGCTATTTGGCCACGACAAAGCACTATAAAAACTTCGAATTAAATCTTGAATTCAAGCAAGAGGCGGATGGGAACAGTGGTGTATTTATCAGATCGACCATCGATGGGGTGAAGGTAAGCGGCTGGCAGGTAGAAGTAGCCCCAAAAGGGAAACACACAGGAGGCGTTTATGAATCTTACGGCAGGGGGTGGCTGATCAAACCTGATCCCGAAAAAGAGGAAGCACTAAAAGTGGGCGCATGGAACAAAATGAAGATCGTGGTGAACGGAGATACGCTGACTTCTTATTTAAACGGGGTTGAAATGGTCACGATAACAGACGAAATCATTGGCAAGGGTGAAGGTTCTGTAGCCCTTCAGATCCATGATGGAGGAGGAATCAAGGTGAAATGGAAAAACATCGTTTTAAAGGAACTTTAATTTTAGAGAAACATATCATTTAAAACCTCCGAAAAAATGGGATTCGGGGGTTTTTTTGATCAGAATAATCTTTGCTGCGTAAAAAGTCCGGGATTCGTGGTAAAATCAAATCTGGGCTTAACCTTCAACCCTTGTAGCCAGGCCCCCATTTCTTCCTGTGTGTATAATGCAACGGGCATTCTTAATTTCGTGTTGTGAATTTCACGCATGACACCCTGTGCTTCAGTGGTTACAATGGTGTAGGTTTTGGTATCTGACCAGTGATCATAAAGGCCCGCCAGGGCAAACAACTCATTATTGAATCCTATTTCATATTTGATCTTTGAACTTCCAAGGTGCTGCCATTCATAAAAACCATTGACCAGTATCAGGCACCTGTTATTTGTAATGTTCTTAAAAGATGGCTTCTCGTCAAGGGTCTCTATTCTGGCATTCAGGGTATAATTTCTGTTCCATGAAGCATCTGCCCAAAAAGGAATCAGGCCCCACTGATACAATTGTATCAAATGTTCATCTTCATCGGTTATTACAGGTGTTTTTGGAAAATCAAAGGCTTTGATGACTTCAGCCGGATCAAATTCATCAAGTCCGGAGATCCTGGCATCAAACTGCCGTGCCATTTCTTCTTTCTTTTTGGTGATCTTGGTTTGATAACACATGGTTTCAATGGGTTTATGATAAGGGATGAAAAAAGTTTATTTAAAACATGAGATCTGATGCTTCTTCAATGAGCAGGAATTTATTTTCGTTTTTGTTTCGGAAACCCCGGAGGATTCTTTGAACGTCCCTGTTATCTTGTTTCATGATCAGAAAATCTCTTAAATCAGACAAGGTGCAGACCTGCTGCGCTGTGTCAATATATCCAAATCCCTGATATATCCCTTTTTCTATGAGCACAAAAGAACGCTCTTCGGCCGTTCTGCCTTTTTGAGGAATGACATAAGTTCTGGTATCATTGCTCATATAAGCCATTGCTTTTTCTACCCTTTCGTTATAACTTTCAACAGGTTCTTCCCCCCGGCAGATACCTTTGCATTTTTTAATCTGATAATGAAAACACGAATTCACGTTCGATTGCAGGTGACAATATTTTGGGCACAATTCAAATTTTTCACAAATGCGCTCCAAGAATAACCTGCATTCGGTGGTATTGTAAAATTTCATTACAGGGGAGGGGACATTTTTTAAATTGTTCCAGGCCAGGTGCATCAATCCTGAGCGGTCTTCATAGCTGAAAATTCCAAATCCTTCGTTATTCCTTCTCTGCGCCCTGTTATACACAGGATAATGGTGCTTGATCTCGGCTGATTCAAGTAAAAGTGCCAGCAGCTCGCTGCCGGTAATTTCGAAGGTGATATTAGCCGTTTGCTGGCACATGGCCACTTCACGGTTCTTTTTGTCATAAAAATGGCTGAGCACCCTTTTTTTAATATTTAAGGCCTTACCAATATAGATGATGTCATCTTTTTTATTCCTGAAATAATAGACTCCTGTTCTTTCCGGTAGTTGGTCAAATACATCCTTAGGTAATCCGGGGGGTAAGGTTGCCTGTCTTGATCCCGGCTTTAAAAAAGAGGCAAACGTTTTCTTTTTGTCGTCAAGCCGCAGTAATTTTTCGAAAAGCAGGGTGGTGGCCCTGGTGTCACCCATTGCCCTGTGCCTGTCATAAAGGGGGATTCCTATGCTGGAGCATAATTTACCCAAACTGTAGGAGGGAAGCCCGGGAATTAATTTTCTGGATAAACGGACCGTGCAAAGCTTTTTCCTTTTAAAGGGAAAACCCAGTTCGGCAAATTCTTTATGGATCACATTATAATCAAAGTTCACATTGTGCGCCACAAAAACACAATCCGTCGTGACCTCAATAATGTCTTTCGCAATTTCATAGAACTTTGGTGCATCAGAAACCATATAGTCATTGATACCGGTCAGCCGGGTAATAGTCAAAGGGATAGAGCATTCCGGGTTCACCAGACTGTGAAATTCCCTGATCACTTTATTTCCATCATGAACAAGAATCGCGATTTCCGTAATCCTGTTGCCTTGAATCCCCATGCCCGTCGTTTCAACGTCAATAATGGCATATTTTAGATGGTCAGGTATCATGGTGGATTGCTTATTGATGTAAAAATTTCTCTAAATTAATAAAGAATCCTTTACCTGAAAAATATTATATTTAAACATCATCAAAAATTCATGAGATGGAAGAACAATTCTTTCAGTGTCCGTATTGCTGGCAGCACATATCGATTCTTTTGGATCCTTCAGTTGATGACCAAACCTTTATAGAAGACTGCGAAGTATGTTGCCAACCCATAGAAGTAAATGTTGGTTTTGATCAACAGGTTATGGTTTATTTTGATGCCAGGTCAATTGAATGATAAAAGTATCATTGCAATTTTTGCAAAGTTTTCAACCGGGCCCTTTTTGTGTCCATCCTCAGATAAATCAAAATAAGTACAGACAAAAAGCCACAAATGAGAAAACCAATAAAAATGGGCAGGGCACGGTCTGCAATGAATTTTCCTATAAAAATACTGATAGGAACGGCCATGAGCGTCGATATAAACCCGGTAATTGCTGCACCAATTCCGGCTATATGGCCAATGGGTTCCATGGCCATCGCCCTTAAATTTCCAAATAAAAAGCCAATGGAAAAGAATTGCATGCCAAAAAAGGCCAACAGTACATAGACACTTGGATTAGGGGTATTGTAAAACAAAATGATATACAACAATGATATTCCAAAAAACAGGAACAAGGCAGTGTTGATTATTTTTTCCATTCCAAATTTCAAGACAAGCGTGCCATTTAAAAATGTGGCAGATCCGATGGAAATGGCCAATCCGGCAAAAATAAATGGGAATTCCTCTTTCAAATTGTACTGGGTATGGAACACCTGCTGGGCCGAACTCAGATAAACCATGAACGAACCTGTTACAAAACCAGATATTATGGTAAAGGCAATGGTCCTTTTAAATCTTGCCAGCTCTTTTAAACCGTCTGCAAAAATATGTGAGCTGAATTTTATGCGTTTCTCAACGGGAAGGGTCTCAGGTTGTCTCTTCCAAAACCAAAAGGAAACGATGATGCTGAATACCAGCTGTACATAAAATATGGCCTGCCAATTGTAATTATCGAGCACGAATTTCCCCATGGCAGGGGCAATAATAGGGACCAGGATAAATACCACTGTAATAAAAGACATGATCCTGGCCATGTAATCTCCTTTGTATGAGTCTCTTACCATTGCGATACTGATAGTTCTGGGAGCCGATAATCCAACGCCCTGCAAAATTCTTCCTACAACCATCCAGAACAGACTTTCAGAATAGATACAAATCATACTTGCCAAAATAAAAATCCCAAAACCCATAAATACGATGGGCTTGCGTCCAAGACTATCTGAAATTGGGCCAAAAAGCAAGGGGCCGACACCCAGACCCAAAAATATCATGGTAATCAGCAATTGTGTATCGCTTGATTTGGTCGTGCCGATTGAAAACCCAATATAGTCAAGTGCGGGAAGCAGTGCATCGATGGCCAGTGCAACAATAGACATGAGCGAGGCCATGAGTGCCACGAACTCAAGCTGAGAGGTTTTTTGTTTTAGCATGGCGCAAAAATACGCGAAATTAACGGTTTAATTGAAGGAATAATACATAAGTGAATCCAGAACATACGAGGTTATTTGATTCAACAAATAGATCTGTGCATCAGAAATTGTTCATCCATTTGAGCATGGCTGGGAAATAATCCGGATGCAAGGCCGACCAGTAAGGAAAATCACTGGTTCCTCTGTACATCATGGAATGATCCGCACCTTCTAGTAATAGGAATTTATGAATCCCTTTTTTGTTCTTTCCCATCGCTTTATTTATGTTTGAGATACTTTCAAATGGGATGATCTCATCCATGCTTCCCTGGATCACCAATAAAGGCCTTGTGACCTTTTCAAAATGGGGCATAGGGGAATAATTCAGTTTTTTATCTGTGCTTACTTCATTTTCTTTGGGAATCCAGACGTATTTGAACCAGGGTTCATTTTGGTACTTTGAAGCTTCTGAATCAACTTGGCTGCGTTGGATATTACCAGCAATGTATTGATAAACAGTCCTCTGAAGATTTTCAGCCTCATGCATTGCCTGGGGTTCAATTAGTGATTTATTACGGTTTTTCCAATAGTTGAGATCGCTTTCCAAAAGAGTAGTGCCAGGACAACTTACCACAATTCCAAATTTTAATTCAGGCATTTGAGAAAGAATATAAGGCACTTTTGTAGCCCCTTGACTGCTTCCTTTTATGCCAATTTCAGACAAGGGTAATTGCTCCACCTGGGACAAATATTTTATCGCAGACATATCGTCACTGCAAAGTTCAGGAATGTCAGCTTTTTGCCAGTTCCCATCAGAAATGCCTGTTCCGCGTTTGTCTGTGTGCATGGTAATATAACCGCTTTGAGCCAGTAGAATAGCTTCTGCGCGCGAGGCACTTCGATCATTGTTTCCGGATGATGTCACCAGGTAAACGGCTTTGCCATTAGGGTTTTCCGGAAAATATACAGTACCGTAGAGCAATAAATTCTCAGACCTGAAGCGTATATCCTTATGCCTGACCTGTTGTTCATCCTGCTTGAGTAATTTGTTCAATTTGAAATCGACTGACTTGCCATCAACTATGAGGTTTAATTTTAAAGATTTGTCAGCCGCCAGAGTACCGCTGAAGTCATATCGGTAAAAATCACTTTGAAGTGCAAATTTCAAAGTATCATGAGCCAACACAATATCCCTTGCCGGAATACCAAAAGCATTTTGCTCAAGACTGTTGAAACGAATCAGGTATTGATCGTTATCATTGGAAATCGTAAAAGCAATGTCTGAGCTATAATTACCATATGTAAACACACCGTTATACGAGCCCACAAATTCATCTTGCTGGGCAAAAGTGAAATGGCACATCAAAAGAAAAATAAACAGAGGATATAATTTCATGAACAGAGCGTTATTTATGTATGACGTGGTATTCATTTAAATGTAACAAGTATTTTGATAATTAAACGAAATAAAATTCAATAGGTTAATCTAAACCTTAAAATTACATTGGCAATGGTAGAGGTGGTTTTCATATTTTCTATTTAACATAATATTAATTATAGAACATTTACAGTAATTCCCGTATAGCGCGTTTCAGCGCTATTTAATATAATATCAGATATAATGCCTTTAGGCTTATATCGACACTGATATTATGTTAAAGGGAATTACGGCTTCCTAACTTCAATTCGAATCTGAATAAACAATTTCTTATAGAACAATTCTAGTATTTCCCGTATAGCAGCTACAAGGCGCTATTTGACATAAAATCAGTTCTGTCTCCTTGAGGAACAGAACGTTGATGAAATCGACTTTAGGAGATTCACGAGCTCCAGATTATAAAATTAATGACAGCGAGTAATTTATGTTAAAGGGCAATACGGGATGCATGCAAAGGATAATTTAAAAAATGCATGAATGCGTGAGTGCATGAATGAATTAGAATTTATACAATTAAATTTTATAGAACAATTCTAGTATTTCCCATATAGCGGCTAATTACTTCTAATTACGATCATTCAATTTCTTCACCATTTATATCATAATTTGTTCGACCAAGATATTTACCGTCTTTACTGTAATTATATACCGATTTGGCTATTCCATTAACATCTGCGGTTTTTTGACCTATCCTGTTAAAATAAGTAATACTTTCCCGGGTCATATTTGGCCTATATATTATTTTCCCTAAAGCTCTCTGCTCATGAGGAAAACCCATGGCATCCATATAATATATACGCGAGGGTTTGCCGTATTTATTAAATTCTCTCCAATTGATTTTTGCTAAATCAAACTGCGGATGCAGAAATAATTTTCCTTTTTCATCCAAAAATTGTTCTTCAAAAAACATCCCGTCCTGGTTAAACTGAAAAATTACTGTCGCATAGCCTGTTGTCCCATTAACTATATTCCCATCTTTATTCCTATTTTGTCTATACCGTGTTAAGCCGTTTTTATCGTAGCTAAAGTGTACAATTTTAAAACCATTTCCGTCTGGTATAGTATCATTGTCAGCAGACAATTGAATTTCTGTTTCTATTTCCCCTTTATAGTTGCGACTGACCAGGATTTTGGCCACACCTCTTTTTATTAATTTACCCTTTAATGTGTTTTCTTTTATGACCCAATATCCCTGAGGGTTTAAAACAAACCTTCTTTCATCAACTCCACCATCCACACTTACATATTTTTCATTTTCGCTTTTATACCTTTCGATAAAGTAACCATTAAAGTAAGACCGCTCCAGTTCGTGTGCTCCATAACTCCCATAATTGCTTTCCTTTCCATTGAAATGCGACGCTTCGGGCCGCCACGCGGAGACCGGGG
>CBDUAP010000137.1:0-7909 GCA_965365165.1 uncultured Flavobacteriaceae bacterium | reverse complement strand
GAAGTGAGAACGAAATTATTCGAATGAAACGAATTTAATAGGTTGTGCAAACCTTTTTATGTTTTTATAAAAACCGGAGCAAAATATTCCTGGATTTACATTGAGAGAAAAGTGACTATTATATTTAAAAGATCTGTTGTTCGTCAAGCAGCGATTCCTTATTTTTGCGACAAAATTCAGCGAAACAATATGAGCACCTTGAAAAAAGTAAAATCGGCCCTAATTTCAGTTTTTCACAAAGACGGATTGGAACCCATCGTAAAAAAATTAAATGAACTTGGGGTAACCCTTTACTCTACAGGCGGAACAGAAAAATTCATTCGTGATTTGGGTATTGATGTTGTTCCCGTTGAAAGCCTTACGTCCTATCCTTCTATTTTAGGGGGAAGGGTGAAAACCTTGCATCCAAAAGTATTTGGAGGCATACTGGGACGCCGCGATAACGAAAATGATCTGGAACAATTAAGTTCTTATGAAATACCTGAAATAGATGTTGTGATCGTCGATCTTTATCCATTTGAAAAAACCGTAGCCGGTGGTGCAGCCGAACAGGATATTATTGAAAAAATAGATATTGGAGGGATTTCGTTGATCAGGGCTGCTGCCAAAAACTTCAAGGACGTGATCTGTGTATCGAGCATGAAACAATACGACGACTTCCTTGAAATCCTTTCAATGGATGAAGGTAAAATCAGCCTGGAACAGCGTAAGCTTTTTGCCGCCAAAGCCTTCAGCGTTTCAAGTCATTACGACACTGCCATTTTCAAATATTTGAATCTTGAAGCTAAACAGGTAGAATTCAGAGAGAGTTATGATCAATCCAGTCAATTAAGGTATGGCGAAAACCCGCACCAGAAAGGATATTTTTTCGGAAACCTGGAAGATCTTTTCGATAAACTACATGGTAAGGAATTGTCCTACAATAATTTACTCGACGTAGACGCCGCTGTGAATTTGATGAATGAATTCAAAGGGGAAGCTCCTACTTTTGCCATTTTAAAGCATAACAATGCCTGCGGCCTAGCCCAGAGAAGCACCATTGAACAAGCTTACAAGGATGCTTTGGCCGGAGATCCCGTTTCAGCTTTTGGAGGGATTTTAATTTCGAATGCGACCATTGATGAAAAAACAGCTGAAGAAATTCACAAATTATTTTGTGAAGTCGTGATTGCTCCATCTTATGAAGCCAAGGCGCTGGATATTTTAAAAGGAAAAAAGAACAGGATTATTCTGGTACAAAAAGAAATTCCCCTTCCTGATTCAAATTACAGGACTGCCTTAAACGGTGTTTTGGTGCAGGAAAAGGATAATATTACTGACCAGGTCTCTGATTTGAAACAAGCCACAAAGTTGCAGCCCGGCAACAAAGAAACAGATGACCTGTTGTTTGCTTCTAAAATTTGTAAGCATACCAAATCGAATACAATTGTTCTTGCCAAGAACAAACAATTATGCGCCAGTGGCACGGGCCAGACCTCAAGGGTAGATGCACTGAACCAGGCAATAGCCAAAGCAAATCATTTTGGGTTTGACCTGAAAGGTGCTGTGATGGCAAGCGATGCATTTTTTCCTTTTCCTGATTGTGTGGAAATAGCAGACAAAGCAGGTATCAAATCTGTCATTCAACCGGGCGGTTCCATCAAGGACCAATTGTCCGTAGATTATTGTGATGACCATCAGATGTCTATGGTCATGACGGGTACAAGACATTTTAAACATTAGGATTTTAGCATGCCGGCAGCATATCGCAAACCCTCATTTGTTGTTTTCGCCAGTACAAAATCAGTGCTCTAAAATACTTTTAACTATTTTAAGTCATTGGCTTTAAGAATTGGGTAAATTTATTACATTTGTGACATTCACAATACAAACAAGTTAACACGATAACATTTTATGGGTTTTTTTGACTTTATGACCGAAGATATTGCAATCGATCTGGGGACTGCAAATACTTTAATCATTCACAAAGGTAAAGTTGTTGTAGATAGCCCGTCAATCGTGGCTGTTGACAGAACAACGAACAAAATAATCGCTATTGGCAAAAAGGCCAATTTGATGCAAGGCAAGACCCATGAAAACATCAAAACCATACGGCCTTTGAAAGATGGAGTTATCGCTGATTTTGAAGCTTCAGAGCAAATGATCCGTGAGTTCATCAAAAATATTCCAACGATTAAGAACCGCTTTTTCAGGCCCTCATTGCGTATGGTAATCTGTATTCCTTCAGGAATTACAGAAGTGGAAAAAAGGGCAGTAAGAGATTCTGCGGAACAGATGAATGCTAAAGATATATATCTCATATATGAACCAATGGCAGCTGCTATAGGTATTGGTATTGACATCATGCAACCCAAGGGAAATATGATCATTGACATTGGAGGAGGTACCACCGAAATAGCAGTGATTGCCCTTAGTGGTATAGTTTGTGACAAATCAGTAAAAGTGGCCGGTGATGTTTTTACCAGTGATATTGCCATGTATTTAAGAACACAACACAATTTGTATATCGGAGAAACGACGGCTGAGAAAATCAAGATACAGATTGGAGCCGCTACAGAAGAGTTGGACACGCCTCCTGATGACATTTCAATACAAGGACGCGACTTGCTCAGTGGTAAACCGAAACAAATTGAATTGTCTTACAGGGAGATCGCCAAAGCCTTGGAAAAATCAATTTTACGAATTGAAGATGCGGTAATGGAGACCCTTTCTCAAACACCTCCTGAACTGGCGGCAGATATTTACAATACCGGAATTTACCTGGCGGGAGGAGGATCAATGCTCCGTGGATTGGACAAAAGGCTGTCCCGAAAAACGGATTTACCTGTTTATGTGGCCGAAGACCCTTTGAGAGCTGTTGTAAGAGGCACGGGTATTGCTTTAAAGGATATAGAGAAATATAAAAGCGTTTTAATGAAATAGAAAGCTGATCAAATATTATGCAACAAATTATTTCATTCCTTTACAAGAATAAATTATTTATACTCTTTTTGTTGCTTGAAGTAATTGCCATTATATTTACAATTCAAAGCCATTCTTTCCATAAGAGTAAATTTGTCAATTCTGCTAATTTCGTGTCAGGAGGCATCTACGGAAAAATCAATAATTTCAAGGAATTTCTGCTCCTAAAGAAGGAAAACCAGCGTCTTTCAGAAGAAAATGTCTATTTAAAAAACCTTTTGAATCTGGAGGACAAAAATTTCATCGATAAAGATTTAATGGTCATAGACACATTGAATTACAATCAGAAATACCATTATACAGGTGCAAAAGTGATCAACAACAATTACAGGAAGAACAACAACTACCTTACGATCAATAAAGGTTCCAACAGTGGTCTCGAACCTGATTTGGGTGTTATAAACAGCAAAGGAATCGTTGGAATTACAAAAAGTGTTTCGGCAAATTACGCGACAGTTTTATCCATCCTGAATGTCAATTCAAGGATCAACGCCAAACTTATCAACAGCGACCATTACGGAAGTTTAAGTTGGGACAACAATGACTACAATGTGGTTCAGCTGCTTGATATCCCTATACAGGCAGCCGTTTATGTTGGGGATACGATTGTCACGGGTGGAAGATCTACTATATTTCCGGAAGGGATACCCATCGGAACAGTTAAAGAATTTAAAACCCTTAACAATAATTACGATTATATCAACGTAACACTATTTAATGATATGAGTTCTATAGGTTATGTTGAGGTCATTAAGAATTTTGATAAATTAGAAATTAAAAACCTGGAAGAGAAATCAAGTAATGAATAGGGAAAATATCAATAGCGCTATATTATTCATAGGATTGATCCTGCTTCAGATCGTGGTGCTGAACAATATTAATTTCCTGGGCTATATCAATCCCTTCTTTTATATTTTCTTTATTTTTTTGTATCCCATCCGAAAAGATGATGCCACATTGTTGCTTCTCAGTTTTTTCCTGGGGCTTTTCATCGATTTATTTTCAGATTCAGGGGGTATTAATGCGGCCGCAACTTTGTTAATTGCATTTATCAGAATACCGGTTTTGCAAAGCGTCATAGGAAAACGGGAAATCGATTACGGTGCCCTGACCATATTCAAACTGCCATTTACAAAAATGTTCCTTTATGTGGTAATTTTGACCTTTATCCATCATTTAACGGTCTTTGGAATGGAGTATTTTAAATGGAGTAAATTTGATATTATTTTTATAAAGACACTTTTAACAAGTATTTTTACCATTATATTGACCATGATAAGTTTTACCTTTGTCATGCGTAAAAGATAACAAATGCCAAG
Source organism: uncultured Flavobacteriaceae bacterium (assembly GCA_965365165.1). Classification (GTDB taxonomy): domain Bacteria; phylum Bacteroidota; class Bacteroidia; order Flavobacteriales; family Flavobacteriaceae; genus Lutimonas. The sequence goes on along the minus strand of CBDUAP010000137.1, from coordinate 3,629 downwards.
AAAGTCACTATTATATTTTTTGATCTTATCAATCGGGGTAATTTTTATCGGCCGCTTGTTTTTTTTACAGGTGATCGATAACCAATACAGGCAAAACCCGTTAAACAATTCTGCGGTTACGGTCAAATTTGCCTATCCTGACAGGGGCTTTATCTATGACAGAAATGGCAAACTGCTGGTAGCCAACCAGAGTTCCTATGACATTATGATCATACCGAAGGATGTAGAGCCTCTTGACACTTTGGAATTTTGCAATTTATTAAAAATTACCAAGGAGGACTTTCTAAAGAGATATCATCGAACCAACAATTATTCGCCCAGAATACCGTCTATTTTTTTAGGACAGCTTTCAAAAGAAGATTTCGCCTATCTGCAGGAAAAAATGTACAAGTACAAAGGGTTTTTCATTCAAAAGAGATTTCTGAGACAGTACCCGGAGAAAACAAGCGCCAACGTTTTGGGATATATCAGTGAAGTGAATGAAGGCTTGCTGAGGAATAATGACTACTACCAACTAGGTGAACTGGTAGGTTACCACGGAATTGAAAAGCAATATGAAAAAGTACTTCGCGGTCAGAAAGGTGTCAATTTTATCCAGAAGAACAGGTTTAATAAGGAGATAGGGCCATACAAAGAAGGCATCTATGACACCTTACCCGTTCCGGGCAAGGACATCACCCTAACCCTTGACATGGAATTGCAGATGTATGCGGAGCAACTCATGGTCAATAAAAGAGGAGGCATTGTTGCCATTGAGCCGGCAACCGGTGAAATTTTGTCTTTGGTCTCCACCCCTAGTTATGATCCGGGGATGCTGGTGGGTAGAAAAAGATCAAAGAATTCTTATTTATTATTTAACGATTCCATAAAAAAACCGATGCTTGACAGAGGCTTGCAGGCGCAATACCCTCCAGGGTCCCCCTTCAAGATCATCAATGCACTGGTGGGTTTGCAGGAAGGAGTAATTACGCCTCAAACTTCTTTTTACTGCTACCATGGCTATAAATACGGAAGAGGCGGTTTCATGAAATGCCATTGTGGAATTGTCGGGGCACCCATTAGTATGAACACGGGAATATACCGGTCCTGCAATTCTTATTTCTCAAATGTTTACAGAAGGACCATCGAAAAATACGATTCACCTGAGAAAGGAATGAATACTTGGAGTGATCATGTTAAGAGTTTTGGACTGGGCAATTACCTGGGTTATGACCTGCCCTCCGGACAGAAGGGGCTGATCCCTGATGCGGAGCTTTACAACAGGTATTACCCCAACCACCAATGGAAAGCCATCACCACGATTTCAAACGCCATCGGTCAGGGTGAAGTCCTTACCACTCCCATTCAATTGGCAAATATGACAGCTGCTGTTGCCAACAGGGGGTTTTACTATACGCCGCATATTTTGAAAAAAGTAGGAGACAGTTTAAACCAGGACAAAAAATATACCACGCCAAGATACACGAGCATTGCCCCACAACATTTTGAACCCGTAATTGATGGCATGCTCAATGTTTTTGAAATAGGTACGGCAAGGGGTTCTAAAATAAGTGACATTGAGATTTGTGGAAAGACGGGAACAGCAGAAAATTTTAAACGAATCAATGGAGAACGAATCCAGTTTACAGACCATTCAATTTTTATTGCTTTTGCTCCAAAAGACAATCCTAAGATCGCCATTGCTGTTTTTGTCGAAAACGGTTACTGGGGCTCAAGATGGGCTGCCCCTATAGCCAGTTTGATGATTGAGCGTTACATCAAAGGTGAAATTAAGAGAGATTGGCTTGAAAAAAGAATGCTCGAAGGAAGTCTGGAAGAAGAATATAACAAACAACTTGAAATAGAGAATTACGTTGCGCAAAAGGAAGAGTAATATATTCAAAGGTGTCGACTGGCTGTTGATCGCAATGTACCTGATATTCGTATTTCTGGGGTGGTTGAGCATCTATTCAGCTACTTTTTCAGAAACGGAATTTGAAATTTTTGATCTGTCTACAAAATATGGCAAACAAATGATCTGGGTGTTGTTGAGTTTTGTCATCATCATTTTTATTCTTGCCATTGACAAAAAATTCTATGAACAGTTTTCAGGTATTTTCTATTTGGTATCCGTACTTTCTCTTGCCGGGCTGTTTGTTTTAGGAAACAATATCAACGGTGCAACTTCCTGGTACACCTTCGGATCATTTGGAATTCAGCCATCAGAATTTGCAAAAGCTGCTACCGCACTGGCCATAGCGAATTATCTGAATGAGCGAAATCAAGACCTGCGAAAACTTTCAAGCCAGCTTAAGGCCTTTGGAATCATCTTTCTCCCTGCACTGCTGATCACGCTTCAACCCGATCCGGGATCTGCCCTTGTATATGGTTCGCTCATATTGGTTCTTTATCAATTTGGACTTCCCCTTTATTATCTGGTTATTGGATTTTTGGCACTGCTGCTATTTATCATAACACTTTATTTGGGCTCGCTGAATACCATGATCATCGCTTCCCTGGTTATTACGGTACTGCTGGGGTACCTGGTCTATAAAAACAAAAAATACCTGCGCCATAACTGGATGAGGTTTGTTGCCATTTATTTCTTTACAAGCGTTTTTATCATTAGTGTGGATTATGTGTTCAACAATGTATTTGAGCAACGGCACCGCGACCGTTTTAACATCTTACTGGGTAAAGATATTGATACACAGGGTATTGGTTATAATACCGCTCAATCAGTGATTACTATAGGTTCAGGAGGCCTCAGTGGAAAAGGTTTTCTTCAGGGCGACCGCACCCAGGGAGATTTTGTTCCCGAACAACAGACTGATTACATTTTCAGCACTGTTGGTGAAGAATGGGGCTTTTTGGGCAGCAGCTTCGTGATTCTGCTGTTCGTTGCATTCTTGATCAGGTTACTTTTTATTGCTGACAGGCAAAAATCTATTTTTAGCAAGGTGTTTTCTTATGCCACTGTAGCGATTTTCTTTTTCCATTTCACCATCAACATAGGAATGGTGATTGGTCTAATGCCCACTATAGGAATTCCATTGCCTTTTTTCAGTTACGGGGGTTCTTCCCTTTGGGGTTTTACGGTACTGCTGTTCATCCTGATCCGACTGGATGCTGACAGGATCTATGAATGGTAAGTTTGAGGTTCCCGGGGGTTTCTGGTAAATAAGTAAGCTCAAAATTTGGTATCAAGTAAATCAATTTGAAACAGGTCTGAAACTGCTAAAGTTTGTTTCGCAGAAACAAAAAAAGCAATCCAAATGGATTGCTTTTTGATACTTGAAAAAGTAAATCTTTTATTATAAGCCAGCTACGTGCAAAGTCAGTTTAGACTTAACGTTCGCTGCTTTATTTTTGTGTATGATATTATTTTTAGCCAATTTATCAACCATAGATACAATACTTGGCAATAAGGCCTCGGCTTCTTTCTTTGATTCCAAAGCTTTCAAACCTTTGATTGCATTTCGCGTGGTTTTGTGCTGGTATTTGTTTCTTAAATGTTTCGACTCATTGCTTCTGATTCTCTTCAATGCCGATTTATGATTTGCCATAATACTTAAATTAAATTGTTATTTAAACAAATTTGTAGCCCGTAGGGGAATCGAACCCCTCTTACCAGGATGAAAACCTGGCGT
>CBDUAP010000136.1:0-7946 GCA_965365165.1 uncultured Flavobacteriaceae bacterium | reverse complement strand
CCTATTTACCTGTTTATAAAACCCGGAGGGGTCCGGCATACGCAAGTTTACAATAAACTCCTCAGCAAAATCAGTATTCGAATTTAACTTGCGGATCAACCCTAGTGGTAAAAACTTATAGTCATTGATAAATGCCACATAATTATTTGTAAAATGCAATATTTTTTCAAAGATAGGCATGTCCCCATCCATGATGTCCTGCAACTGAGGGGCAATACGGCCATATAATTCCAGAAAAACATCCTTAAAAATAATATCCTTATTCTGATATTGTTCGACGAGATCCTTCTCTTGTAGACCTGCCTCTTTCGCGATCGAAGCCATACTGCTGTGACTGAAGCCCTTTTCCTGGAATTCCACAATAGCAGCCTCCATCACTTTTAAATGATTCGGGGGTAAACTATTCATCTGTTTGTTTGTATGTATTCTTGATAAATGTAGAAAAATATTCAATACATACAAACTTTTGAATTGTAGTTTGGATTTCAGTGATATTCATTAGAATAAGACCCTTCGGAAATAATTTGAAACGTCAGGTGTTTTTAGGAATCAATAAATGGCAATGGTCTTACCTGAAAAGCATACTAATTTTGACCCTAAGTTGCCTTTTGTAATCCTCTTCCAGCCACTTTAAGTAATTTTTTGAGCTTTTGAGGATACAAAATGAATACTGTTTGATCCGGTATTCGATCTCATCATGCAATTCTCGCGACAAGATGTGTGCATCAAATACGTCTTCACTGTTCTCAGCACATATTTTTGCATGCTGCTCGATTGATTTTTCCAAAACTGCTTTTGATTTCAATCCGTTATCAATTGCCGCATGATATTCCTTTTTAACGTCAAAATCAAAATCACTGGAATTGGCAAACATGGCTTTGATGCTTTCGGGCATTTCATATTTAAAATTGCGCTCGATTTCTTCATCGCTAATAAGGTTTTCCAAAAAGTAGGAAGGGTTTCTAAAGATCAACTGCCAATCCACATCATCGGTCCACAGTCCGAACCTTGAAACATTGTTACCAAGATCCAAAACCGTAAATTCATTTTTATCATCAACGATCCTTGATCCACGCCCTATCATTTGAAAATAAAGGGCCATAGATTTTGTCGCCCGGTTGATAATGATCGACTCAATGCTGGGTTCATCGAATCCGGTAGTCAGTATTCCGACTGAAGTAAGGATGGCGTCCGGAGTGTTTTTGAACCATTTTAAAATGCTTTTTCTTTCTTCCTTGGTATTGGTATTATCTATGTAGTTGACTTTGTATCCTGCTCTTTTAAAGATTTCGTGCACATGCCGGGAGGTATGAATCCCATTGTTGAAAATGAGGGTTTTTTTACCCCTGGAAGTTTCTTCATAGGCAGAAATCAATTTTGACTGCATGTCGCTTTTGGTATATAACTCCTCTGATGATTTAACCGTATAATCACCATTGGCCCCTATCTTTAGCGTGCTCAGGTTTACATTGTAACTATAGGTAGTTGCCTGTGCCAAAAACCCTTTCTGAATCAGTGACGTGATCTTTTCACCCACAATAAGATCCTTGTAGATCTCATGCATCGGAAGGTTAATATTGGAGCTTAAAGGGGTGGCCGTGACCCCCAGAATAAAACATTTTTCGAAATGTTTGAATAATTTCCTGAACGAATTATAATGCGCTTCATCAACAATCACCAATCCTATATCTTTCAGGTCTGCCTTTTCCTCTTTGATCCTGTTGTTCAGCGTTTCCACCATAGCGACAAAACAAGAGTATTTATCTTCATTGACTACTTCTTTGACACTGCTGTCAATAACCTTGTTATCTACATGAAACTCAGTCAGCATATTGGATGTTTGCTTACTTAATTCAATACGATGGGTCAGGATGAGTACTTTATGATTGTTCTTCTTGATATATCTTCTGGCTATTTCAGAAAAAATAACCGTTTTTCCACCTCCGGTCGGAAGTTGGTAGAGCAAATTATAACTGTTAGGGTTTTCATTTATTCGCTCAAAAATCTTGTCAATCGCTCCATGCTGGTAATCGTATAATTTCTTACCAATTATTTTTTCTTCCTTATCAAGTTTTGTGAGCACCATATCATAATAAATAAACCTTGCAAAAATACTGAATTATGTAGGTTCTATGGCAATTCTTGGAAATATTTTTGTCAACAAACTTATAAATAAGGGTATTCCGCTGATAACTAAAAATTTAGATGTGATATCATACTGCGATAAAAAAAAGACCATCACGTATTGTAATGGTCTTCAAAATTTTCCAGAGCACTTTTATGGCGCTTTATCAGATATTTTCCGCCAGCCAGTCACCGACTTCAGAAGTTCCATATGATCTTGAACCTTCGGCAAGATCCTCGGTTACGATGCCTTCGCTTAAAGATTTGTTCACCACGTCTCTTATGGCGGCACCTTCTTCTTTCAAACCAAATGCCATTTCGAACATCATTGCAGCCGACAATACCGTTGCCAGCGGATTTGCAATGTTTTTACCGGCGGCTTGGGGATAGGAACCATGAATGGGTTCAAAAAGGGATACTTTCGACCCTACAGAGGCTGAGGGCATCAAACCCATCGAACCTGAAATGACTGAAGCCTCATCCGTCAGGATATCACCAAAAAGATTTTCGGTAATCAGAACATCATAAGCATTTGGCCATTGGACAAGGCGCATCGCAACGGCATCAACAAATTCATAAGACACTTCAACTTCAGGGTATTCCTTCTCCATGCTCTGCACGGTTTCTCTCCATAATCTCGATGTTTCCAGGACATTGGCTTTGTCTACACAACACAATTTTTTGGATCGGCTCATTGCTGTTTCAAATCCCTTTTTTGCCAGTCTGCGCACTTCGTCTCTCGAATATACACAATGGTCGTAAGCCACATCACCACCTTCTTCCCGACCCTTTTTGCCAAAATAGATTCCTCCTGTCAGTTCTCTGAGAAAAACAAGATCAGTACCTTCTATACGCTCTTTCTTCAAGGGAGATTTATCGATCAAAGACGGGAAGGTAAAAGTTGGCCTGACATTGGCAAATAGGCCCAATTTTTTACGCATTTTCAACAAACCCTGTTCCGGTCTTACCTTGGCTGAAGGGTCGTTGTCAAATCTGGGATGACCAATGGCTCCAAACAAAACGGCATCAGAAGATGCACAGATCTCATGGGTCTCTTCCGGGTAGGGGTCGCCAACCGCATCAATAGCAGCGGCTCCTGTCAATGCAGGGACCCAGTTTATTTCATGGTTGAATTTTCTTGCTACCGCATCAGATACTTTAACGGCCTGTTCAATGACTTCGGGGCCAATTCCGTCACCTGCTAAAAGGGCAATATTAAATTTCATAAATATATTTTTTGTCTAAATTATGTTCAACATTTTTTGGGTTGCTATAATGGCAGAAACGGTCTGGTCAGAATCCAGGCCACGTGTTTTGAAGGTTTTCTCCTCATTTTTCCAGGTGATCACTGTTTCGCACAGCGCATCCGAATTGGACCCCGGAGGTATTCTTACCGCATAATCTGTAAGCATTGGAAGTGAAAGCCCTTTTTCTTTATATATTTTTTTGATCGTATTCATAAAAGCATCGAACTGCCCGTCTCCCTGAGCATGTGATTCAATAGTCTGCCCGTCAATCTTCAAAGAAACAGTTGTTGAGGGTCTTAGTCCCTTGGAATGGGTAAGCACATATGATTCTACAAGGATTTTTTCCTCGAGTGGATTGCTATTGAGCACATCAGAAATAATATAGGGCAGGTCCTCCTTGGTCACAACCTCTTTTTTATCTCCTAATTCTATGATTCTTTGGGTTACCTTGGCAATCTCTTCGTCACTAAGGTGTAGCCCCAATTCCTGTAAATTCTTTTGAATATTTGCTTTTCCTGAGGTCTTGCCCAGAGCATACTGCCTTTTACGTCCAAATCTTTCAGGCAAAAGATCATTAAAGTAAAGGTTCTTTTTACTATCACCATCTGCATGTATTCCAGCAGTTTGAGTAAAAACATTATCACCTAAAACAGGTTTGTTTTCAGGTATTCTGAACCCTGAAAAGGTCTCCACCAATTTACTCACCTTGTACAGGGATTTTTCCTTTACCCTGATCTGTACCTCAGGAACAAAATCGTTGATGACTGCCACCACACTGGCCAGTGGCGCGTTTCCTGCCCGTTCTCCCATCCCATTTATGGTCAGATGCAAGCCGTCAGCACCTGCTTTAACAGCTTCAAGAACGTTTGCAACGCCGAGATCGTAATCATTGTGCGCATGAAAGTCAATATGCATCTCAGGATAACGCTGCCTGATCTGAGCAATAAAATCAAAAGATTCCTTCGGGGTCAAAACCCCTAAGGTATCTGGCAAAAGCAATCTTTTAATGGGTTGTGTTGCCAGGAAATCAAGAAATTGAATTACATAATCAGGGGAGTTGCGCATTCCATTGCTCCAATCTTCCAGGTATACATTGGTCGTAATACCATTTTCCAATGCCTTTTTGATGACACCAGCTACGGCTTTAAAGTGCTGTTCAGGTGATTTCTTCAACTGATGGGTAAGGTGATTTAAGGAGCCTTTAGTGAGTAAATTCTGTACCTTGGCTCCGGTCTCAAGCATCCAGTCAATGGACAAACCATTATCAACAAATGACAAGACCTCAATTTGATCGATATATCCTGCCTTAACCGCCCAGTCTGTAATACTTTTGACCGCATTGTATTCTCCTTCGGATACCCTTGTAGAAGCGATCTCAATGCGATCAACCCGTAATTCTTCCAACAGTAATTTTGCTATGGTAAGCTTTTCAGACGCAGAAAAAGACACCCCGTTGGTTTGCTCTCCATCCCTCAGGGTAGTGTCCATGATTTCTAATTTTCGCCTACTTGTCATATTCCGAAAAAATTAAAAGGGCCTTTGTGTTTCAAACTGTTCGATCTCTGACTTCATCTGCTGGAGGTAATCAATGTCATCAAATCCATTCAGCATATTTTCCTTCTTGTATCCATTGATGTCAAAAGTTTCTTGCAGACCCTTACCAACCAGAGACACCACTTGTTTCTCCAAATCAACCTGAATCTCTGTATTCGGATCCTCCTCAATTGCATTAAAAATACTTGTCAAAAATTCTTCGCTTACCTGAACAGGTAAAACCCCAACATTCAAGCAGTTATTCTTAAAAATATCAGCAAAAAAGCTTGAGATCACACATCGGAACCCAAAATCGTAAACGGCCCAGGCCGCATGTTCTCTTGACGATCCTGATCCAAAGTTTCTTCCTCCTACAAGGATCTTGCCACTGTATTTTTCGTCATTTAGTACAAAATCACTCTTGGGCGATCCATCCGGATGATAGCGCCAATCTCTGAACAGGTTATCTCCGAACCCCTTCCTTTCTGTGGCTTTCAAAAATCTCGCCGGAATGATCTGATCCGTGTCAACATTTTCAATGGGAAGCGGATATGCACTACTCCTTAATACTGTAAACTTATCGTATGCCATACTTATATTTTCTTATGTTTTCTAATTCTTTAATTCATCAATTGCTTAAAGCAAGTCTCTAGGGTCGGTTACTTTTCCTGTTACAGCTGCTGCGGCTGCCATCAATGGGCTCGCCAATAAGGTTCTGGAACCTGGACCTTGTCTGCCCTCAAAGTTCCTGTTCGAGGTACTCACTGCATATTTTCCGGCCGGAATCTTGTCATCATTCATGGCAAGGCATGCAGAACAGCCAGGCTGACGCAGTTCAAAGCCCGCCTCTTCCAGCACATCAAGTATGCCTTCCTCTTTGATTTGATCTTCCACGATATGTGAACCGGGAACAAGCCATGCCGTAACATGAGCTGCTTTTTTTCGTCCCTTTACGATAGAGGCAAAAGCCCTGAAATCTTCTATCCGTCCGTTGGTACAACTCCCCAGAAAGACATAATCAATCTTTTTATTTTTCATGGCTTCGCCTTCGTTAAAGCCCATATAATTGAGAGATTTGTCATAGGTTGCTTTTCCTCCTGCAACCTCCTGCGCCATCGGGATATCTTTTGAAATACCGATTCCCATACCCGGATTTGTACCAAAAGTAATCATCGGCTCAATCTGTGAAGCCTCAAAGTTAAATTCCTTGTCGAATTCAGCCCCTTTATCAGTCTTCAATGTTTTCCAGTAAGCCAAAGCCTTGTCCCATTCCTGGCCTTTAGGGGCAAATTGCCTTCCCTTTAGGTATTCATATGTTGTTTCATCCGGGGCAATCATACCTCCTCTTGCACCCATTTCAATGCTCAGGTTACAAACGGTCATTCTTCCTTCCATGCTCATCTGCTCGAAAACATCCCCGGAATATTCTACAAAATATCCTGTTGCTCCCGAGGTCGTGAGCTGTGAAATGATAAATAAGGCAACGTCTTTAGGGCCTACTCCAAATCCGAGTTTCCCGTTTATGTTGATTCGCATTTTCTTAGGCTTCGGTTGCATGATGCATTGAGATGACAATACCATTTCAACTTCTGAAGTACCTATGCCAAAGGCTATGGCGCCAAAAGCACCATGAGTTGAAGTGTGAGAATCACCACAGACAATTGTTGTTCCGGGCAAAGTTATTCCGTGCTCTGGTCCTATGACGTGTACGATCCCGTTGTGCTGATCACCCAGCCCCCAGTGTATGATCCCGTATTTTTCGGCATTTCTTTCTAAGGTTTCCAGTTGATTTGCTGATAAAGGATCCGCTACCGGCAGGTGTTGGTTTATGGTTGGTGTATTATGATCGGCCGTGGCAAAGGTCTTATCAGGATATTTAACCGTTAAACCCCTGCTTTCAAGGCCAAGGAATGCCACCGGACTAGTCACTTCGTGTATAAAATGCCTGTCAATAAAAAAAACATCCGGTCCGTCTTCGATCTTTCTTACAACATGGGCATCCCAAACTTTGTCAAATAATGTAGTACTCATTTTTATTTTTGTATTTCAATGATTCTGTGAATTGCTTCGAGCAAATGCAAATTTATTTCTTTCCATCTTTATTGCTGCAAAATATATTCGATTTTTACAATGTTCAAAACAGTATTATTGGTAACAAGATGGTTTATGAAATCTGCGCAGAACCGCGAACAGGCATGCTATTGTGTAATATGCAAAAAAATAAAGTATAAATTATTAATTTATCAAGTTTACTCGATAAAATTATGCATTCCGCATTGACTGAGGCGTATTTAATTTCTAAAGATTTATAATGTACAGGAGAAGGTCAAATTAAATACGATTTTTAAACCCAATATTATACGCTTTTTTGTTCTATATTTAGCTTTTCCAAAAATGTAAAAACATATGAAATCTCTTTGCTTGTTCCTTGTAATTCTTTTTACTTCAACGCTGCTAAATGCACAAACACCCGGTCCTGAAAGTGAAAACAGCATGCGGCTGAGAGCCATGAAAATTCATGAAGCGGTCATAACCATTGACACCCATAACGATATTGATGTAAACAACTTTACAGATGAGGTCAATTATACCCAGAATCTTGACACGCAGGTCAATCTCCCAAAAATGGAAAAAGGAGGACTGGACGTATCCTGGCTGATTGTATTTACAGGCCAGGGAGACCTCAGCAAAGAAGGCTATAAAAAGGCCTATAAAAATGCCATTGACAAATTTGATGCCATTGACAGGCTGGTTGAAATATATGCGCCTGAACGCATTGAACTGGCCAGGAGCTCTGCCGATGTGAAAAGAATCAATGCTGCAGGGAAAAAGGTGGCCATGATCGGGGTTGAAAATGCCTATTCTGTTGGTCTGGACCTCCAAAACATAGAAAAATTCCATAAACGCGGGGCCAGGTACATGTCACTTGCGCATAACGGACACAGCCAGTTTAGTGATTCACATACCGGCGAGGCCGACGGGGTTTGGCTTTACAACGGATTGAGCAAATTAGGAGAACAGGCGGTTGCTGAAATGAATCGG
>CBDUAP010000135.1:0-7963 GCA_965365165.1 uncultured Flavobacteriaceae bacterium | reverse complement strand
ATCCGAGATCATCAGTCTAAGATTAACCATTGCATCATTTTTGATTTTAGGAGGTATCGGACTGGTCGTAATAAGGAAAAAAGCCTGAATTTAATTGAGATATGAAACCCTGATATAACTAACAGATCACACCAGATCCCAAAAGTTCATCTCCCTGGTACCAGGCAACAAACTGACCTTCCGTAATGGCTGATTGTGCATTTTCAAAAGAAACATAAAGGCCATCATGGCTGCGATAAAGGGTGGCTTTTTCCAGGGTTTGTCTGTAACGTATTCGCGCTGAAACTGCTAAGCTTTCACCCTCGGCCAGGGCCAAATCCTTTCTGATCCAGTGAATTTCACTTGCATCAACGAACAAGGCGCTCCTGTAAAGGCCATGGTGGTCCTTCCCTTCTCCTGTATAAATTATATTCTGATCTACATCCGTATCAATAACAAACAAGGGTTCAACAGTACCCCCAACGGCTAGCCCCTTGCGTTGACCTTTGGTGAAATAATGCGCACCCTGATGGGTACCCACGGTTTTTCCATCTGCAATTGTATACTTAAACTTATGGCTCTTATATTTCAAGGCTTCCTCCGTATCTGAGAATTCTGGAACAGGTTTGTTATAAAGATTAGAATCATTCGGGATTTGTACGATCACACCTTCTCTGGGTTTTAATTGCTGCTGCAAAAATTCCGGCAATCTCACTTTTCCGATAAAACAAAGTCCTTGTGAATCTTTTTTATCAGCTGTAACCAGCCCGATCTTGGCCGCAATTTCCCTTACTTCAGACTTATGAAGTTCCCCGATAGGAAACATGGCCCTTGACAGTTGGTCCTGAGACAATTGACAAAGAAAATAGGACTGATCCTTGTTCTGGTCCTTACCGGCCAAAAGCCTGTAGGTCGTTTTACCTTCTTTCACAATGGTATCCTTTCTGCAATAATGACCCGTAGCCACATAATCAGCGTTCAAATCCATGGCAATTTTCATAAAGACATCAAATTTGATTTCCCTGTTGCACAATACGTCAGGATTCGGGGTACGTCCCATTTCATATTCCCTGAACATGTAATCTACAATGCGCTCCTTGTACTGCTCGCTCAGGTCAATCACCTGAAAAGGGATTCCCAGCTTTTCCGCCACGAGCATGGCATCATTACTATCTTCAAGCCATGGGCATTCATTTGAAATGGTCACTGAATCATCGTGCCAGTTTTTCATAAAAAGGCCTATCACTTCATAGCCCTGTTGCTTTAACAAATAAGCCGCAACGCTTGAATCCACTCCTCCTGACAGTCCGACAATTACTCTTTTCATCTTACAAAATTTGCGTTTGCAAAGATACGAAAACAAAAGCTAAAAATTATTACTTCAAAAACGGTTTAAAATCAGACAGTCATGTGCTGATCATCAATTGATTCAACACCTGACAGGAACAGTCATTTTGTAAAATTTATGGAAGAAAAAATCTAAATGGCAATTAATGCATATTTGATAATACCAAGTTTCAAGTTGCTAGAAATCAATATTATAAATAGAGAATGTGAGTTGGAACCAGATCCTAATTTGAATCTTTTTTTGGTTTGATGGCAGGTTGTTCTGTGCTGACCAGTTCTCCATCCACATAATTTTCCCAGGTACCCACCCTTAAATCATCTTTGAACGGGCCCTTTTTAATCAGATCTCCTGTTTTGCGACTATAATACGTAGCCATACCATTCAATTTCCCTTTCGAATAGTTGAAATCCTGAAACAAAAACCCTTTGATCGAATATTTTTTATAGTTGCCATCGAGCATCCCATTTTTATAATACGTTATTTCGGTGGGTTCTCCTGAAGGATAAAAGGTTTTGTAAACCCCTTCGAGCTTGCCGTTGACATAATTCTCTTCACTCATCACTGATTTCCCGTCCGGGTGATAAAACAGCCACTTTCCTTCTCTTTCCTTACCTCGCATTTTACCTTTACTTTCCAAAGCTCCTGAAGGTGTGTAAAAACTCACCAAAGCCACGTCATTTGAATCATTGAACTCCTTTACAATCACAGGGTTATCTGAATTTGATGCCGAATAAAACTTAAAAACACCCACTTCTTTGCCGTGTTCAAACCTTCCTACGTAACGCACCCTGTCATTATTGTAATATTTTTTCCAGACCCCGTGCCTTTTTCCTTCTGAATCCACTTGATTGATTCCATTTTGAGCCAAAGCAAGATGTGAACTCAAACAAACCATCAAAAACAAAATATATCTGTACATCAACTTGATTTTACTATTTCATAACTCAAAAAACAACAATATGTTGCATAAATTATAAAGCATCTCGTAACGGTAAAAATAGAAATATTTTTTAAATTTATTTTTTTATCCAATTCAAACTTGATTTTTACTTTTTTCACAATCGATGCCACTACTAATTCTCTGGCTGAATCAGAAAAAAAATGGAGGATTCCAAATTAATTCAACAACTTAAAAGCATAAAAAACGCCAAACGCGTCTATCGTGACCATGCAGCAGGTTTTGTGCTAGACAATCCAGAGTTTATGCCTGAACTTTTACAATACGTTTTCAGTATTGATTCACCCCTTCACGTAAAGGCAGCCTGGATACTCGAATTGGTATGCCTAAAAAACATATCGCTGTTATACCCGCATGTACCGGCTTTTTTAAACCAATTGCCTTCAGTTAACAACGAAAGTGCTTTAAGGCCCGTTTCTAAAGTTTGTTATATAATGAACAAGGCCTATTTTTCATCTGGCAAGAATACCCCTGACCTGTCATCTTCGATGATCGATCTCATCATTGAAAATAATTTTGACTGGTTACTCCAAAATCACAAGGTGGCCACTCAGGTTTTTGCAATGGATACCCTAAAACTCTGGAGCAATGAGTTGCCGTGGGTTCGTGAAGCATTGACGTCCATATTGCAGAAAAATATCAATTCAGGCAGCAAAGGGTATCGGTCTCATGCCCTGAAATTATTAAAAAATCTATGAATTAATGATGCATAAAAACCCATAATAAACTATTTTTGCAGCTTATCAATCACTATTAAATCATGAATTTGACATCCCTAAATGCCATATCTCCAATTGATGGAAGATACAGAAATAAAATAAGCGGCCTTTCTGATTATTTCTCAGAAGAGGCCCTGATCAAATACAGGGTCAGGGTAGAAATTGAATATTTCATCGCGCTTTGTCAGATTCCTTTGCCACAGCTGACGGATTTTGACACAGCCCTTTTTCCTGAACTGAGGAATATATATGATGGGTTTACCTCAGCAGATGCCTTAAGAATTAAGGAGATAGAAAGCATTACAAATCATGATGTAAAAGCAGTAGAATATTATATCAAAGAGAAATTTGAGACTTTAAATTTATTGAAATACAAGGAGTTTATTCACTTTGGGCTTACTTCTCAGGACATCAACAACACTGCTGTCCCATTGTCCCTGAAGGAGGCATTTGAAGCCATCTACTTACCCGAATTGCAAATATTACTCGAAAAGCTTGAACAATTATCGAAAGAATGGAATGAGATCCCAATGCTGGCTAAAACCCATGGACAACCAGCTTCTCCGACCCGGCTTGGAAAGGAGATCCACGTTTTTGCAGAACGAATCAGGCAACAATTGAACCTGATCAAAGGTATTCCATTTGCTGCTAAATTCGGGGGTGCCACGGGAAATTTCAATGCCCACAAAGTGGCCTATCCAGACCTGAACTGGAAAGAATTTGGAAGCCATTTTGTTCAGAATATACTGGGCCTAACCCATTCATTTCCAACGACCCAGATAGAACATTATGATCATCTTGCTGCGCTGTTTGACGGATTCAAGAGAATAAACACCATTATCATCGACTTGGATCGTGATTTTTGGCAATATATTTCGATGAATTATTTCAAGCAAAAAATAAAAAAGGGAGAAGTCGGTTCTTCTGCCATGCCCCATAAAGTAAATCCGATCGATTTTGAAAACAGTGAAGGTAATCTGGGTATTGCCAATGCTATTTTTGAACATTTGTCTGGAAAACTGCCAATTTCACGGTTGCAGCGAGACCTCACAGATTCGACGGTTCTCAGAAATATTGGGGTACCCTTGGGACATACTTTGATTTCATTTGGTTCAACAGTTAAAGGACTCAATAAATTATTGTTGAATAAGGAGGCTTTTGATAAAGATCTTGAAGATAACTGGGCGGTGGCGGCAGAGGCCATCCAGACCATCCTGAGACGTGAGGCATATCCTGATCCCTACGAGGCATTAAAAGGTTTGACAAGAACCAATGCAAAGATCAACCAGCAATCAATCGCTGATTTTATTGACACGCTTGATGTGGATGAACATATCAAAAAAGAGCTTAAGGCAATTACGCCTCATAACTATACTGGAATATAAATGACTTTTATTATTCGTATATCATTGATTATCATTATATTAACTTTCTTTTTATCTTGTATTGAAAGTAGTAAGGTAAACGTTGATGATTTTAAAAAAGGCTCATTTAAAACGGTTCTCGATGATCGCGAAACAGTTTCAATGGCCTACCGCAATGATTCTGTACAAATTGAATCCTATGAGGAGGTTAAAGATACTTTTTATATAACCTGGCTGGATCAATTCGAATATGTGTTGCTTAAAAAGCATCCAAAAACCCTGCTCGACAGCACTCCCTTTCACGTGAAAATTACGAGTATCAAAAAAGATTCATATACATTTAGAGCCCATTACAAAGGTTCTAATTTCAAACAAAAAGGAACGGCTTTTAAACTTGAATAAAGTAAAATTTTATATTTGCTTTTACAATGGACATATTTTTACAAATAGATACTTGGGTCGCACTGATCACACTGACCTTTCTGGAAATAGTTCTGGGCATTGACAATATTATTTTCATTTCCATTTCTGCTGGAAAATTACCTGCACATCAGGTTAAAAAAGCAACGAATATAGGCCTTTTGCTGGCCATGGTTTTCAGGGTTCTTTTATTGCTTGGTGTGTCCTACCTCATTGCCATGAAAGAACCGCTTTTTATGATTAACTTAGACTGGCTGAAGGCTGGGATTTCGGGCCAGAGCCTTATATTGCTCGGGGGTGGTATCTTTCTTCTGTATAAAAGCACCCATGAAATTCATCTCAAAGTAGAAGGCGTTGAACACAAACAAACGGAAAAAAGCAGGGCTAAAAATTCACTCACGGGTGTTGTATTTCAAATTGTCCTTATTGATATTGTTTTTTCCTTTGATTCGGTATTGACCGCGGTAGGTATGACCAACGGCTTAAATGGCGCTTTGACCATTATGATCATTGCCGTCATCATTTCGATCATTATTATGATGATCTTTGCCGTACCTGTTGGAGGATTTGTCAATCGCCATCCGACGATACAAATGCTTGCGCTTTCATTTCTGATCCTAATAGGATTCATGCTTGTTACAGAAAGTGCCCATCTTTCGCATGCAGTCATCTTTGGAAGAGATGTTGGTGCCATTCCTAAGGGATATCTTTATTTTGCGATTGCATTCTCTTTAGGCGTAGAGGCATTGAATATGAAAATGAGAAAAAAGAGCTGATGCTTTGAGTATCGATTTTCGCAAATATATCTGAAAAAAAGAATGGAATCCGGAAGGATCAACTTTGAATTAAAAATAATTTTATGAAACAAAAAATTGGCATCCTCTATTCCACCGTTGACGGGCAGACGCTTAAAATATGCAACTATATCCATGACTTACTGGACCCAAAAATAATAAGTGCCAATCTGTATTCGATTGATAATTTCAAGGCCAAAATAACTGATTTCGACATCTTAATTATTGGTGCAAGCATCAGGTATGGTAAGCATAATGAAAAGATCAGCGAATTCATTTTGAACAACAGGAAGGATCTTGAAAAAATCAGGACAGCGTTTTTTTCTGTGAATCTCGTAGCGAGAAAAGATGACAAGAATCTGCCATCAACAAACCCATATTTGATCAAATTCATCGACCAGATCAAATGGGAACCGGATGTATTGGACGTGTTCGCCGGGAAACTGGATTATAAATCCTATCCTTTTTTTGACCGGATCATGATCAAATTGATCATGAAAATGACCAAAGGACCCACGCGTACCGATCAGCCCATAGAATATACAGACTGGAAGCGTGTTTCAACTTTTGTTTCTGAAATTTTGGAAAACAAATAATCGCCATAGCTGAAATTCTACCCCCTTCAAAATCAATTTATTCCTCTAAATGACCTATTGACTTGAGTCATCCGCTGCTCTGACTCAGATCATTGCATGTCACAAGGGCCCTTTCTACTTTTATCATTTTAACCGCCTGCATTCATAAAATACTGAAAAATAGCATTTTGAACAGTAGCTAACCTGAACCTATAAAAAATTTGACAGGATCTTTATGCACTTATAAATTTTGATACAACTTTTAGCGAGAGGCTTTTGTGCCTCAGGTTACTCAGACAAAATCAAGCCAAAGTACTTTTGCAGGGAAATTAATGAACAATACCATGCAAATAAACAAATCGAATTGCCGTATCAAATACGTGTTCACAGGAATGCTTTTACTGCTCCTAACATTGCAGATTCAAGCCCAGACAGAAACCATAATCAGTCTTGAAGAAGCAAGAACAAAAGTAATAGACAAAAATAAAAGCCTTAAACTCTCTCAGCAGGATTATGCCCTTGCGAAGGCCCGGTATGAAAGTACCGGTGCAGTGTTGCTCCCTCAAATACGACTTACAAATACAAGCACCTTCACGAATAATCCGCTTTATGCCTTTGGGTATAAACTGTTGCAAAGGGAGGTGACCAGTGCAGACTTTGATCCCATCGGGTTGAATGATCCGGGCAATGTTGAAAACTTCAATACGCGAATAGAATTGATGCAACCCCTGATCAATGTTGATGGTTGGAAAGAAAGAAAAACGGCTCATTTGAACCTGCAGGCTAAAAATCTGCAGGCAGAGCGCAACAATGAATACATAGAATTGGAACTGGCTAAAACCTTTATGCAGTTGCAACTGGCCCACAAAGCTGCTGAAGTTATGATCAAGGCGAAGGAAACAGCCTTGCAGAATAAAAAATGGGCCAAAAACAATATGGAACAGGGACTCATTCAGGAGGCAGATTATCTCAATATGGAGGTCCGTGTTTCGGAAGTAGAAAAGAATCTGCAACTGGCACAGTCGAATGTTAAGAATGTATCTGATTATCTCGCCTTTTTGATGGGAGAAGAAATTAATGGAACATACAGGCCCAATAAAGATCTGATGATGTCAGAAATTCAAACGGAAGACACCTTCTCACTGAACCAGGAAAGAAAAGACCTTAAAGCGATGCAAATTTCTGTCGAGGCACAGGAACAAATGCTCAAGTCTTCAAAAATGAATTTTATTCCCAGGGCCAACGCTGTTGCAAATTATGAATGGAACGACAAAACGGCATTTGGGTTTGGCGCCAATAATTATATGGTTGGACTGCAACTTTCATGGGATATTTTCAGCGGTTATAAAAATATTGGAAAAATCCACCAGCAGAAAGCCATGATGGAAAAGAGCAATATCCAGCAACAAAAATATATAGCAGAAAGTGAGGTTGAACTCAATAAGGTAAAAAGGCAGTTCAGTGATGCCAGGCACAGTATCTCTTTATCAGATCTTGCTTTAAAACAATCAAAAGAGGCTTTCAGAATTACAACAAACCGGTTCAAACAAGGCCTGGAAAGATCAAATGACCTGTTACAGGCAGAAACGAAATTTTACGAAAAGGAGCTTGAACAAGCACAAGCCATCTATAATTACAACTTCACCTTAGCCTATTTAAAATTCTTAACCCGCTAAACACTTAACCATGAACAAATTGAAAGACACAATAAAAATATCCATCCTGTTACTCATTTCTTCCTTAATGCTGTTCAGTTGTGATGGAAAGAAGGAACAGCAACAGCTTGACGGCACCGCAATCAACGTG
>CBDUAP010000134.1:0-8047 GCA_965365165.1 uncultured Flavobacteriaceae bacterium | reverse complement strand
ATTTTACCCTTACTTTCTAATGATTATGGCTGCTCTAAAGACCCCCCCGCCAAAATCCGCTTTGATGGATATCCTGTGGGATATTCAAAAAAAAAGACGGTACATCGCTTCTGATGATATGACAAAAATTGCCAATGAATTTAGTATTTCCAGAACCGAACTGGAAGGCATCATTACGTTCTATCACTTTTATCACCGTTCACACGCTGGTAACTATACAATTTACCTGAATAATAGCATCATTTCCAAACAACGCAATTTTGATGCAGTTAAAAGAGCCTTTGAAAAGGAACTGGGAATTGCGGTTGGCGAGACTACTGACGATAAGCTATTCGGATTGTTTGAGACTTCATGTATTGGTTTAAGCGATCAGGAAACTTCTGCACTGATCAATTTTCAGGCCTTTACTGATCTTACACCACTCAAGGTAAAAAATATTATTGGTCAGTTAAAAAAAGGGGCTACACCCGAAAGTCTTGGAAGTATACCAAAAAACAATATTCAGTATACCCCAGCAGCAGACAAAACGATTTTTTTTAAGCCATATACCCCTGGGGTCGCTTTAAAAAAATTGAAGAAATTATCACAAGTCCAGCTTATCGACCTAGTGAAAAAGTCAAAATTATCAGGTCGTGGCGGTGCCTTTTTCCCTACAGGGATGAAATGGGAATTTTGCAAAAACAATATATCAGACCAAAAATATATCATTTGCAATGCTGATGAAGGGGAACCGGGAACCTTTAAAGACAGGGTTCTTATGAATAAATACCCTGGCCTGATGCTGGAAGGAATGTCGATAGCAGGATATGCGGTTGGCGCAACTATTGGTTATGTTTATCTGCGCGCTGAATATTTTTATCTGAGAGAAAAAATAGAGAAAGAAATTCAGGCTTTCAGAAAGAAAGGATTACTGGGGAAAAATATTTTAGGCATTCCCGGATTTGATTTTGACATTCAAATTCATATGGGTGCCGGTGCCTACGTATGCGGAGAAGAAACCGCTTTGATCAACTCCATGGAAGGGAAACGCGGCGAACCTTCTACCAAGGAATATTTCCCGGTAGAAAAAGGATTATTCGGCAAACCTACTATTATCAATAATGTTGAAACCCTTTGCGCTGTGCCCAGAATCCTCAACATGTCACTTGACAAGTATTTAAAGATCGGGACTGAAGCTACCAAAGGAACCAAATTAATAAGCGTATCCGGTGACTGTAAAAAACCAGGTATTTATGAGATTGAATGGGGCATGAAACTCAAGCATTTTCTAAAGCTAATTGAAGCAGAAAATCCTTATATGGTTTTGTTCAATGGTTATGCCGGAGAATGTCTTTCTGAAGCTGATTTTGACAGGGAAATTTCCGGAGAAAATTTATTGGCTGAACATGTACAATTCAAATGGGAAGACCCGATAGAATACGCTCGAAAAATGAGTGCCATTGGGCTGAGAAGTGGTGGTTCCTTTATGGTTTTCAATAACAAAAGAGACTTAATGCCAATATTCGAGAACATCACCGATTTTTTTGTTTCAGAATCTTGTGGGATATGCTCCCCTTGCCGAACGGGTAACTTTCTTCTCACTAAAAAACTAAAAAAAATCATGCTTTGCCATGCCGAAAATTCTGATTTGGAAGATCTTGAAAAATGGAGCACTATTATTAAACAATCCAGCCGCTGCGGATTAGGTAAAACCTCCACAAGCTATTTGCTCACTGCTATGCTTAAGTTTCCTCAAGAGTTTAACAGATGTATTCTGGCCAAAAGCGACTTTAACAAATCATTTGATCTTGAGAAAGTGACCGAAGAATATAATACGATTATCAATGAAATTGAAAAAGTCCATGGATAAGAAGATACATATTAATATCGATGGTAATGATTACCAGGTATTGGAAAACAAAAAACTCGTAGATGTTGCCAAGGAAAATGGAATCTATATTCCTACACTTTGTCATTTCAGAGAAATCGAACCTTCTTTGGGTACTTGCAGAATATGTACCGTAATGGTCAATGGAAAGTTTACCACAAGTTGCACCACTAAGGTGAAGGAGGGCATGACCGTTGAGATCAATACTCCCGAATTAATTGATACGCGTAAGGCTATTATTGAAATGTTATTCGCAGAAGGCAACCATTTTTGTCCATCCTGTGAAAAAAGTGGCAATTGTGACCTGCAAAATCTTGCTTATGATATGGGAATTACCTTTTCAAGATTCCCTCATGTATTTAGCAACAAATACGTAGATTTTAATCCGGAACGCATGATCATGGATGCAAACAGGTGTATCCTGTGTAAGCGTTGTGTCGAGGAAATCCAGACTACTGATGGGAAAAATGTCTTTTCCTTTGTCAATCGCGGCGTTAAAACCAGGGTTCATATTGATTATGAGCAAGAAGAAAAACTCAGTGAGGCTGAAGCATTGCATGCCATGAACTTGTGCCCGGTTGGCGCTATTCTCGTTAAGGGCATGATCTATAAGCAACCTTTTGGAGATCGGAAATATGATATCTTAGGGAAAACAAAACAAGCAACACCGGGAGAATTATGTGCCCATAATTATGAAGATGAAAAATTCATAGTCGCAACCACTTCACTGGCCGGCTGTTTTGGATGTCATATGTCGCTTCTTGATATCGATGAAGAAATCATCGATTTGTTAGAGATTGTTGAATTCAACAAATCACCACTCACTGATATTAAAAAATTCAGTAAACGCTGCCATATAGGATTGATCGAAGGAGGGGTTGCAAATTCGGAGAACGTAGAAGTACTCAAAGAGTTTAGAAAGAAATGTGATATCCTAATCGCATTTGGCGAATGCGCCATAATGGGTGGAATTCCTGCCATGAGAAATTTTATCTCTCTAAAAGATTGTCTGGAAGAGGCCTACATTCATGGGATTACCAGTGAAATTGGAGCCAACACCATTCCAAATCATGAAGATATCCCCAAGATTCTTAACAATGTTTATCCTTGTAATGAAGTCGTCAAAATTGATTTCTTCATCCCGGGATGTCCTCCAAATGCCAATCATATATGGAAGGTTGTAAAAAGTATTCTCCTATGTAAGGAATTTCCGGTAATGCACGAAGAATTTAAATATGATTAAATAGGTTAACATGAGTCAAAAAATAGTCATAGATCCTGTTACAAGAGTAGAAGGACACGGAAAGGTTACTATTCACCTTGATGAAAACAATAAAGTAAAAGATTCCTTTTTTCATATAGTTGAATTTAGAGGATTTGAGAAATTCATTCAAGGGCATCCTTATTGGGAAGCACCAGTTATGGTGCAGAGATTGTGTGGTATTTGCCCTGTTAGTCATCATTTAGCAGCAGCGAAAGCCATTGATCAAATTGTAGGATTAGAACCTGAAGATTTGTCTATTACAGCGCAAAAAATTCGAAAGCTGCTTCATTATGGTCAAATTTTTCAATCTCATGCCCTTCATTTCTTTTACCTGGCATCTCCTGATCTTCTATTTGGAGCCGATGCAAGTCCTGACAAAAGAAATGTTGTTAGCGTCGCTATGGAATATCCGGAGCTCGCAAAAAAAGGCATCCTGATGCGGAAATTTGGACAGGAAATCATCAAAATGGTTGCAGGCAAAAGGATTCACGGGATTTCAGCAACTCCGGGAGGTGTGCATAAAAAAATAAGCCCACAGGAACGGGATTATTTTCTAAATGGAAAAGAAATACCATCAATTGATGCCATGATCGAATGGTCAAAAGAAATAATCGAGTTCATTAAGGTATACCATTCAAAAAATGAAGATTGGTTTAATCAATTTGCCTCTTTCCCTTCTGGTCATTTGGGATTGGTCAATAAAAAAACAGGTGACTTGGAATTATACGATGGTTACCTGAGGGCAATTGATGATTCAGGCAAGATCACCTTGAATGACATTCCATCTGATGCGTATCAAAATCACTTTTACGAGGGAGTTGAAAAATGGTCTTATCTAAAGTTTCCCTATTTAAAACATCTTGGTCGAGAAAAGGGTTGGAACAGGGTTGGTCCACTGGCGAGAATGAATGTCTGTGAAGGAATTTCAACTCCTCTTGCAGCTTTTGAAAGATTGTCCTTCTTGAATGCTACCCGCAGGAAAACAAATAATGCTTCGATGTACTCTCATTGGGCAAGATTGATTGAATTGCTTCACTGTGCGGAACTTATGAAAGATCTCCTTGAAGATGACGATATTTTGAGTAACGACCTGGTTAGAAGAGGAAACAGACGAAATGAAGGTATCGGTATTATTGAGGCTCCCCGAGGAACTTTGATCCATCATTATCAGGTTGACGAAAAAGATCGCATTACGCGATGTAACCTTATCGTTTCAACAACACATAACAATGAGGCCATGAATCAGGCTGTAAAATGGGTCGCAAACAAGATTATTGACGGCAAGCAAAAGGTGAGTGAAGGAATGTTGAACCAAGTTGAAGTTGCGATCAGGGCGTACGATCCTTGTCTGAGCTGCGCCACCCATGCCATGGGCCAAATGCCCTTAGAAATTTCATTATACGATCATCTTGGAAATTTAACTGATGTCAAACGAAGAAACTAAAGATATTCTGATCATAGGAATTGGTAATTCAGGCCGAAGCGACGATGGTTTGGGCTGGTTATTGCTAGATGCTATAAAGAAGAAATTCTGTAATGTGGACTTCCAATACAGGTATCAGTTGCAAATAGAAGATGCCGAACTGCTATCTCACTATACAACGGTAATTTTTGTAGATGCTACCAAAGAACCTGTGAAAAATGGCTTCTTTTTCAAGTCATGCCGTCCCAATAATGGGCTCGGACTCACCTCGCACATGCTTGAGCCGGAGACAATACTTTGGCTGGAAAACAAATTGTATAAGACCATGCCTGCTACTTTTATTTTAGGGATCGAGGGGAAAGAATGGGGCTTGTCTCTTACACCTAGCGAAAGAGGTTTATCAAATTTGAATACGGCCATTCATTTTCTTGAAAATAATATGAACCTGATCGCAGCAAATAAACCACCATTTAGATCCCAAAAAAGCAAAACTGATGAAAATCATATGCTTTGAAATTTCAAACAGCTATATTTGAATAAATCAAAAATCTAATTTCTATGTGTGGCACTTGCGGATGTGGAAGTCCTGACGGACATATTTCCATTCAAAAACCGGGGGCAGTTCTTCATGATCACCAGCATCATTATGATCATAGTCATGGTGAGCATACGCATGAGCACTCTCATCATGATCATGGCCATTCTCATACGCATGATCACGCACATGGTCATACGCATGATCCTGTTAAAAAGACTGTGATCGAAGTGCAACAAAATATGCAACAAAATATCTTGCAACACAATGATCTTATGGCTGCCAGAAACCGGGGTTATTTCGAAGCAAAAAATCTTTTTGTCATGAATTTGGTAAGCTCTCCCGGATCAGGAAAAACCAGTATTTTAGAAAAGACTCTTAAAGATCTTAAGAATGACATTCCTTTTGCAGTCATAGAGGGTGATCAACAGACTATGCAGGACGCCAACCGAATCGATGCGCTCGAAATACCTGTGATTCAAATCAATACGGGCAAGGGTTGCCATCTTGAAAGCGACATGGTATATGACGCCGTAAAGCAATTAGATCCAAAAGCAGATTCAATCCTGATGATCGAAAACGTCGGCAATCTGGTATGCCCATCCATGTTTGATCTTGGTGAAAGCAAAAGGGTGGTCATTATCAGCACCACCGAAGGAGAAGACAAACCTTTGAAATATCCTGATATGTTCCATAGTTCTGACATCTGTATCATCAATAAAATTGACCTCCTGCCTTATCTTGAATTTGATCTTGAAAAGCTAAAGTCATATGCACTGCAAATCAATCCGAAACTGACATTTTTTGAAGTGTCAGCGACAACGGGAGAGGGAATGGACCAATGGTATAGCTGGTTAAAGAAAGAAAGAAAATGATTTAATTATAATTACAAAAAAAACGCAAAATGTGCCTATCTATTCCGGGAAAACTTATCGCGATCACCAAAGAACTAGATGAAATATTCAGGGTAGGTAAAGTCTCCTTTGATGGCATCATTAAAGAAGTCAGCCTGACCTTGGTACCGGAGGCAAAGATCGGTGATTATGTCATGGTTCATGTGGGTGCAGCCATCAGCCTCGTTGATGAAGAGGAAGCAAAAATAACCTTTGACCTCCTCAAACAACTTGGAGAACTGCATGATCTGGATAACACAGATGACATATAATAAAAAAAGCTCCTCATAAAGAGCTTTTTTTTGTTCATAAATGGTTTTATTCTTTAGCTGTTTTTTCAACAATATTCTCTGCCCCTTCAGCAACCCATGTAGAGTAAATCTGATAGCCTAAGGCAAGCACCACCGGACCAATAAAAAGCCCGAGGATTCCCTGTAGCATCATGCCTCCAAGTGCCCCAATTAAAATAACCAGCATCGGTGTTTCCAGACCCTTCCCCAAAAGCATGGGTTTTAAGAAATTATCTGAAAGGGCCACAAAAATGGCATAAATTGTAAATATGATGGCCGGTGTTGTATCTGCATAGGAGAATACAATGGCAATGGCAGGAATCATCGCAACCAGAGCCGGAATTTGAACAATGGCAAGAACCAATACCAGCAATCCAAAAAGACTTGCAGCCGGTAATCCTATGACAATAAAACCCAGATAAGCCAGGATGGCCTGAATGATGGCAACCAGCAGAATTCCTTTAACAACACTTCTGATGGTGCTGACACACATGTCCATAAATTCCTTGCCTTTTCCGGCAACCAGTCTGTTGGCAAACTTAACACCAGATTGGTATCCGGCTTCTGCTGAGGACATAAATACTCCGGCAATGATCAAAGCGAACAAACCCAAAGCCACGGAACCCATCAATCCTGCAAAACTGCTGAAAACCCAAGTCAGGGAACTGGAAATTTCATCTTTGTATTTGACAATGAAATTCTCCAGGTCCTGTGAGGCATTTGACCATGCTCCATAAATTTTTTCCCCGACCAAAGGCCAACCTTTTACAGTTTCAGCAGGAGGTGGAACCTCAAGGGTACCCTGATCAAAACTTTGGTATAATTCTTTCCCGGAATCAATAATCGAACCCGTGATATTGATGGTCGGCATCACTATTAAAGCAACCAGGATGATAACAAAAACAGATGTCACAAGACCCTTCTTCTTTCCTTTTGTCATTTTCAATAATTTTTGATAGAAGGGATAAAGGGCCACAGCCAGGATAATTGACCAGACGATCAGGATAATAAAGGGCTTTACAATATAAAAACTCCAGATCAGCAGTATGGTGAGCAAAACAATTTTGATGTAAACATCAACGGGACTTTTGGATTCAGATTTTTTCATGGTATCAGGTTTATAATTAGTTCATTTCATTTACTTCCTCAGGATCAACGTACCAGCCTCCGCCAAGAGCTTGGTACAAACTTACAATAGAGGTTATTTGATTTTTAAAAGCTTCTGAAGCTTTTAATTCTGCATTAAACTGAGAGCTCTGAAGATTTAATACTTCCAAATAACTTGTAAGCCCTCCGTCATAACGAACCCAGGCTAATTGCGAAGCCTTTGTGGCCATCAACATTTGATCATTTCTCAAGCTGTATTCTCTCTTATATGTATTGACGGCTATCATGGCATCCTCTACTTCCTGTAAAGCCAATAAATAAGACGTTTCATAATCTAATAACAATTGCTTTGTTCTGGCTTCCTCCACCGCTACATTTCTTTTTAGTTTTCCTGCATTAAAGATAGGGCCCAATAACTGGGCTCCCAAATCTGCGAATAAAAATGAAGGATTTACCAATTGTGCCCCCATATCAAGGCTAAGGGTCAGTGAAGGATATTTCAATGCTTCAGCAACACCTATTCTAAGGGTTTGGGCATGCAGTCTTCTTTCTGCCTGAACTATATCGGGCCTCCTGTCTAATAGTTGAGAAGGCAGGCCAACCGGTATTTCAGGAACGGATATCTGATCGAATAGTGACAACCCTCTTGGAATGCTCCTGGGTGCGGT
>CBDUAP010000133.1:0-8073 GCA_965365165.1 uncultured Flavobacteriaceae bacterium | reverse complement strand
ATTCTGTTTGCCTTCCTCTTTTGATCCATAATTTCACTTTAAATATTTCTTATGAAAAATATCATTGTTTTAGGAGCCGGTATGGTGGGTAGCGCCATTGCCGCAGACATGGCCGAAAAACATAAGGTCACCATCGCTGATCTGAACCGGCAAATACTCGATAAAGTCAAAAAAAAGCATTCGGGTCTGGATATACTTCCTTTGGATGTAACCGATGTAAAGGCACTTCAGCTTCATATCAAACCATTCGACCTTGTGATTTGTGCAGTTCCCGGATTTTTAGGGTTCCAAACCTTAAAATCGATCATAGATGCCGGAAAGAATGTGATTGACATCTCTTTTTTTCCTGAAAATGCGCTGGAATTAGACGCAATGGCCAAAGAAAAAAATACAACGGCCATTGTCGACTGCGGAGTCGCCCCTGGAATGGATAATATCATCCTTGGTCACTATAATGAAAAACTCAAATTGAGCCATTTTGAGTGTTTGGTGGGAGGTTTGCCAAAAACAAAAAAATGGCCTTTCTGCTATAAGGCACCTTTTTCGCCAATAGATGTCATCGAAGAATATACGCGGCCTGCCAGATACGTGGAAAACGGTGTTGAAGTGGTGCGTGAACCTTTAACAGACTGTGAATACATAGATTTTGATAAGGTAGGTACCCTGGAATCCTTTAATACCGACGGACTCAGGTCGATCATTCAGACGATGCCTCATATACCCAATATGAAAGAGAAAACCCTTCGGTACCCCGGCCATGTGGAATATATCAAAGTTCTGAAAGAAAGCGGGTTTTTTAGTGAAGAGAAGATAGACTTAAATGGAAAAGCTGTCTCACCATTGGAATTTACGAGTAAAATTCTGTTCAATGAATGGAAATTAGAAGAAAAGGAAGCCGAATTAACCGTGATGAGGGTCACCCTAAAAGGTGAAAATGAACAGGGACAATCCGAGGAAATTATATACAATTTACATGATGAATATTGCACTGAAACGGGTATCTCATCCATGTCCAGAACTACGGGTTACACGGCGACCGCAGCTGCCAATCTGTTTTTAGACGGATTGTTTTCTGAAAAAGGCGTTTTCCCTCCTGAACTCGTAGGAAAGAATGAAGCCTGCTTTCAGTATATTTTAAAATATCTGGAAGAAAGAAATGTCCGTTATAAAAAAAGCTCACGACTGTTGACTTAACCTAGTGCCCTTTGGCCTGCTTGATTTTTAGTTTTTCCAGCTGGTCTTTTAATTTTCTGGCCGCAGGCGTAATGGCCAGGCCTCCGAGCCCCGTGCATTTCACACAGGTTGGCATGTCTGCGCTGACCCTTTCTACGGTATCCAGGACCTGGTCTAAAGGAATGAGATGCGCAAAACCCGAAACCGCCATAGTTGCAGAAGACAATGCGTTAACGGCCGCACTCGTGTTTTTGCCCAGACAAGGAGCTTCTACCCTGTCTGCAATAGGATCACAAACAAGGCCTATCATATTTTGAATTGCCATCGAAGCGGCCCCAAGCCCTTCAGGAGCACCTCCGCCAAATAGCTGAACAATTCCTGCAGCTGCCATTCCTGCCGAGGCACCGCATTCTACCTGACATCCATGCTCTTCTGCAGAAAATCCGGGGCCCATTGCAAAATAGGCGCCTACCAGACCTGCTGCATAATAGGCCATGATCTTGTCTTCCATGGTGGCATTCACCTCATCGGCAACAGCTTTCATGGCGCCCCCGACCGTTCCGCATGATCCGGCTGTAGGGTTGGCCACGATAACTTCCATCGCGCTTTTTGATTCCATGATGGCGGCAACATTTTCTATGATTTTATTCACAATGGATCCCTGAAGGATCTTTCCTTTTTTTTCAGCTTTTTCAACAAGATTGGATTGCTGAGGCAAAATTCGATCCGAATATACGGTCCCTGATAATCCCTTGGTAATGCTGTTTTCAATGATCCCAATGATCCTCTCCATCATTCCTTTTAACTCGCTAACAGGCAAACCGCTGCGATGTTGCTCATATAGCAGGCCCAGTTCTCCCAGGGTCAGATCATGCTGAGCACTATAATCTATTAGGGAGTCGATGCTTGAAAAAGGCAAGGCGCTCTGCCTTCCTGAAACAATGGGCATGACCGGACGTACCTCGGTGATTTTAATGACTTGTCTCAGGGAACGAAGATGACTGATCAGTTTTTCATCAAAGGCTTCGCTGCTTTCAAGTATACTAAAATTAAAAGTCCCTGACGCGTCAGTAATAATGTTGAAATTATTTGTCTGAAGGCTTATATCATTTTCTATCCCCCCCTCAGACCAAACATATAGCTCATACAAATCCCCTTTTCGATTGACACTGAAGCCGTCAATTTTCTGGATTTCAAAGGATCCACCGCCCAGGGAAGCAGCGAGAATTCTAAGCGAATCTCCATCATCAGATTTTAGGGTGAGCTGCATGCTGTTGGCGTGATAGTTTTCAAAGGAACTGATCTCATATTGAATATCCACACCTCGCTCAGAAGCTATATTTTCTATTCGCTTCATGGCGTCATCAGACATGTCAATTTCCAAAAGACCCCCATTCATTCCAAGAACGGTTCCCTGTTCTTCATAATTGGTCGTCCATGCACCTTCTTTGTCGAATTCGATCAAGGCTTTATTTAAGTTGCCAGTGATCATTTGGACTGCCATTCGGGCAACGCGCCAGGACGCGGCGGTATGAGAACTCGATGGTCCTCTCATCACGGGGCCGATTACGTCATTGAAAATACTTGGTAAAGACTTCATGGTATGTAAATTATAGGTTTATCCGTTTGCAATCAGGTATTGATCCGACTAAAATTACAGTTTAATTTTTAAATAAACAGCATGGCCGGGTTTTCTGAATTCGGAAAAAGCTTTGGCTTAAAAATAATCGTATCTTTATTTTGAACAAAAGAACCCCGAATTGAGCCATTATCTATGAAACCAGCAAATATTTTTTTGATCCTATGCTTCCTGTTTTTGATTTTGCCAGAAACCCAAGCACAGAAAGACCAGATTCCGCTGGAAAGCAGGCTTGAGCAATCCAGTGAACGCCTTTTGATCAAGATAGGCATGATCAAGTCAAATAAACCGGCAAAACTTAAATTTGGAGATTATGCTTCAGATAATATTAAAGGAGGATCAGTCGATAAAAACGATAAAACCAAAACGCTCTTATTTTCTTTTAACCTGAGCAACCAAAAAGGGGAAACAGCTTTTATCGAAGCCACTTCAAATATTAAAAACACTGTCCCGACAAATGATCAAAACGTGAAAGACGATGTGAGTACCTACATTACAACCAATATTGACAAGGAGGACCTGTGGGTACTTTTGACGACAAAAACGCCTGAAACAGGAGATTTTTCTGTGGGTAATATTTTTCTGACCAATGGCTATGACGAAATTATATTTAAACACATAATCGGCGAACCCACAGGTAAATCCATGGTGACTGCCCCAAAAGGAATTACAGCATTTTTAGACGGCAATCCTGTTGGTGCCATGCAGTATTATTCGGGAGGGTCATTCAGTTATAAAAAATTCATCTGGATCTCAGAAAATTCAGATGACCAGATGCAACTGGTCATGGCTGCCGTATTTTCGTCCTTAATGGAGATAGGAAATTACTTTACTGACACAGGATTTACGGACTGAAGCAGGCTTATAAAAAAACTCAAATACTTCCCAGAATTTTATCCATCACCCAACTTGTATGTAAGGCGGACATTCCATCTGAAGGATGCTTGAAATTATGTTCCAGCAATTGTTTCTTCATATTTCGAACATGAGCATACTGAATGTGTTTGTCATTTTTGATAAACATTTCCTGTATCCTCTCTCCCTGCTGCAACAGCAAAGGCTCATCCTCAAATACGGAGAAGGAGATCTTCCCCTTGCTACCAAAAATTTCAACACGATCAAGGGTTTGATCACAGCCAAAATTCCAGCTTCCCGTACCCGTTACGCCTGTATCATGCATCCAGCAGGCCGCCACGGCATCTTTTGCCGAATACAGACCCTGCTGGTTCAGGCTCATACCCGATGCTTCCATAATATTTCCCAAAAGAAATACAAATAAATCAAGACCATGACTGGCCAGGTCATCAAAATAACCCCCAGGAGCAATCTCAAACCTCGTTCTCCAGTTATCGGTACCTGAAAGATCTTTGGCACCCGGCGGTTGCTTCAAATTCCAGTTGAGGTGCCGCACCTCACCGATCTCTTTATTTTCCAACCAGGTCTTCACTTGTTCAAACCGCGGCAAGGAGCGCCTGTAATAAGCTACAAACAAAGGAATTTCCTTTTTTTTGAAAGATGTATAAATCGCAAGGCTTTCCTCGTAAGAAGGGCTCATCGGTTTTTCAATACAGCAGGCCTTTCCCGCATCAGCTACTTTGAGTGCATAGTACATGTGAGAATCAGGAGGTGTCGCAATGTATACTGCATCAACCTCACTGTCTTCAATCAATTTTTCAGCATCATTATAGTACTTAGGAACACGGTGCCTCTTTGCGTAATCCTTTGCCTTTTCAAGGTCCCGTCTCATGACGGCTGTAATTTGAAAGCCTTCAACCTGCTGATAGGCCGGAACGCTTTTAACCTCGGTCACATTTCCGCATCCAATAATGCCCCATCTTACTGATTTTGATTTATTGTATGTCATAAACTAAGTTTCTGTTTTGGCCTGTTTGCCTGCTTCACGGTAAATATAGCAAAATAGGATCGTAACAATTCTATAACGGGATTAAGGAATCCCTTTTTCAGGAAGATTTTTAGTACGAGGATTTAAATTTCAGGACAGACCTTCATTCTTTGCTTTTTGTTCCCGTTTTTTTTTGAATTTATGTCCAATGATAAAAAGAATCCCTATGAGTATAAAAGGAAAAGTAATCATGGCAATAATACCCAGGCTCATCCATACCGAACCGTTCATCTGATAATTGTGACGGAATATAATTGGAGTAAAAATCAAACCAATTAAAAGAAATACAATGCCCCCTGCCAGTTCCTTTTTCCAGGCTAAAAAAAGAAGGAGGGCAAGTATGAATGACGGAATAAGGTGCATCAAAAAATCTCTTATCTGCTCCCAAAGGCTCAATTCTTCCTGAAAGGCATCCAGGGCAAAAATACTGATAAAACATATGGCAAGCACACCCAGGATCCTGGGTGCCAGATAAACAATTCTCTCATTAAATGTCATGGCTTTCTTTTACATTTTAAGATTAAGCCCTTAATTTAAGTCAAATTATAGACTTTCACTATGATTTGAAACAACTGATAGATTGATCATGATCAATTTCAGGTGCATAATTCATACCCCATATTTTCATGATCAAATAAGAACAGCCCTAATCTTGAACCAAATAGACCAGCCTGTCATTGATTGGCTGTTCATTACGATAATTTTGGAGCGGCATGTTACTCCTTAACTTCAATACTTCCTCCAATGATACGACAATCGGGTTCTTGAAAACGATCCATTTCACATTTTCAGTGCATGGAGGCGTGGTCAGGGATCCTTGATATGTATAATAATCCTTTTTCTCCGGAAATATGGATTGAAGGTCAAAGGACTTGTCAATTACCTTTTCCTCCCCTGATTTCAATGGTAGAAAACTTTCCATTTTTTCCATGACCTCGCTTTCCTGTCCTTCAATTCCCATGATACTGATCACGGTATAGTCCTTTAATGTACCCTGGTGAACCAGGTGTATCTCTATCGGATATCTTACCCCATTAATAGTATGCTCTGAGGGCTCGTGAAAATGAATCTGCACCAGGCCATAATTTCCAAAGCTGCTGCATATTGAATCTCCTTTCTCAAAATCGAATTGAATGGAATGACCATTGTTTCGCACCTTATTGAGAACAGTTTTTGGCGAATAATAAAATTCAAGCGCATCCTTTGATTTTTCAACAGTGGTGGTGTTAAGCTCCACAATGTTGATCGGAGACTGGTTCATACCGGAACAATCTGAATTTTTTTCTATCTCCGCCCAGTGCTCTGGTGAAGTTTCTCCACTGTAACTCCAGTGCTTTTCTTCTGAATTATGCGGTTCAGTTGCTGATTTGTTGTCTTTGCCACATGACAAAAGGATCAACATAAACAAGGCAAAAATGCCACTTTGCATCGTTCTCATTTGGTTGAAATTAGAAACCCTATGAAACCATTGTACATCAGTATCACAGATGATTGTTTACGGACAAATTTATACCTCATTCTCCAATCATTACATGACGAAAATCAGAAAAATTCATTTATCCCAACAAAGATTAAAATTGATTGAAGTTTAGTTAATGCTGATAACTGTCATCAAGATCAAGAGCGCAAATATCTTCTAATACCTTGCTTATTTTTTTTGTAACCGCCTCAAAAAACCGATCTCCTTTTTCTTTTGATGCCCTCCTTGGGTCACCTACACCCGTATCCTCCGTGACCAAAGACCACTTTCTCTCGGTCCATAACCAGGATTCTGAAAAAGCTTCGACCTTATGCTTCTTTTCGCGGCCATCACCCCATTGATCCCTTGGCAGCACAAGGTGTGGTGCCAAATGCAAGAGTAAACTTGTCTCCATTTCCTCAGCATGATCCCCGGGAAGATCAAAATATTTCTCTCTTTCCATGGCTTGAAACCAGTTGGAAGTAGCTAAAAACATTTTCGGAAACTCAAGTCCGAGTTCTCGAAGCATCGTTTTAAAATCATTACCTCCATGACTGTTCATGATCAATAATTTATGAATACCCTGCCTGTTTAAAACTGTAATAATATCCCTGAGAATCAGCAACTGTGTTGAAGGGTTGATATTGATATCAAGATAAATATCACTTTGACCCGTGTTGACACCAAATGGAATTGTGGGCATCACCATCACTTTGGCGCCTTTCTCCCAGGCAATTCTTGCAGCCTCAGCGCTAATATGATCCGCTTCTATATTATCCGTGGCATAAGGGAGGTGGTAATTATGGGCCTCTGTTGCACCCCAGGGTAATACGGCCAATTCAATATTTTCATCTTTGAGGTGTTGCCAGTTGGTTTCGGCTAAAATATAGGGTCTCATAATTCAGGATCTAAGACTGAGGAAGATAAAACTTATTTCAAACCTTTCAAAGCAGAAATGTGTATTTAGAAATTTTATAGTAGGTTTTTTTACATTTCCAGGGTTCATTTTGATAAACAATCAAACAACAGGTCAGTGCGCCCCCCAGATCTTGATCTCACCCTTGATCATCGCATCCAAAGACATTTGAACCGCAATGGCCGTATTGGCTCCAGACTGAATATTCGATAAAGGGGTCTTGTTATCAATAATAGAGTCCCTGAAATCCATAAGCGCCTGCTTACTCGGGTCATTATGTTCCAAATGGATGGCAGTACCTTTTCCTTGCATCATAGGGTTTACCGTGGCTCCGGAAACGCCGTCAACATCCCCCATTTCTTTTTCATTTCCTTTTTCATAATAAATCCAGGCCTGGGTATAATCCAATAGAATGGTTCCTTTGTCTCCATGGATTTTTATCTGATAATCTCCCTGGGCATTAGACGTAAGACAGGTAAAAGACGCCTTGACCCCACTTGGGTATTCGTATATCAAATGAATATTATCGAAGGTTTCACGTCCATCCTTCCAATAATCGATGCCTCCCACACCCATAATTTTATAAGGATTCTCTCCAAGTACCCAATTGACAAAATCGATCTGATGAGATGATAACTCTGCTGCCAATCCACCTGAAAATTCGCGGTACATCCTCCAATTGATCTGTCTTTCCAATGCAGGGTCAGGTACAGAGCGACGCCAGTTGCCATTTCTGTTCCATTGACAGTCAAAGGATGATACTTTTCCTATTTCTCCCTGATGAATCAATTCAACCACGTGGGCATAAAGTCTGGAACTGTGATACTGATGGCCGGTTTGAAAAATTTTCGTTGAGGAACCCGATCTTTGAACCAGTTCATGTATATCTCCATATCCTTTGGCCAGGGTTTTTTCACAATAAATATGCTTCCCTGCATCCATGGCATCTATGGCCACTTTACCATGCAAACTGAAAGGGGTCG
>CBDUAP010000132.1:0-8301 GCA_965365165.1 uncultured Flavobacteriaceae bacterium | reverse complement strand
AATGTTGAAATAACAAATTAATCCATATAGAATTATGAAATTGAGAAGTTTAATAATAACAGTAATAGGTTTACTATCGGTAGGATATGTAAATGCCCAGGCAAATTTGCTTAACGCAAAGATCCCCGAGCAGATAGGCATGAAAACACCGGAGCAGCTGGCTGCTGACAATGACCAACCCTTGCCTTACGGATACATTGATGACAGAGATATCTTATGGTCCAAAGTGGTTTGGGAGTACATTGACCTGAATGAAAAGATCAATATGCCTTTCTATTATCCTGTTGATACAAGTAATATCAGTTCTAACAGAAGGTCGCTTTATGATACTTTATTAAGAGGGATAAAAAGCGGAGAAATAATCGATGTCTATGATGATTCTTATTTTGAGGATAAACTTACCCTAAAGGATATTTCAGGAAGATTATCCCGAATTGACACTTCAGATGCCGGTATTGAAAGATTGAACGCTGGGGAGGCCTTGACAGATGAATACATTGATCGCAGGGATCTTACAGCAGGTGACATAGAAGGATTCAGAATAAAAGGTGTCTGGTATTTCGATAAGCGTCAGGGTGAGTTGAAATACAGATTATTGGGAATCGCCCCTATAGCACCGGACGTGAACTTCGTTGACAGCGAGGGTGCACAGGATGAATTGATTGAATTGTTCTGGGTATGGTATCCGGGTGCGAGATACAATACTCATGACATGAAAGTCTTCAACCAGAAGAATTCAGCTTATCCTTTGTCTTATGACCATTTGTTGAATTCAAGAAGGTTTAATGCAATCATCTACAGAGAAGAAAATATTTATGGCAACCGTGATGTTGCAGAATATATAAAAGGAAATTCACTTTTTCAAGTTTTGGAATCAGATAAACTTAAAGAAGACATTCGAGATAGGGAGCTCGATATGTGGAATTACTAATACTGAGTTAATAATAAAAAAACCTCTGCTTTTCGGCAGAGGTTTTTTTTGTTCTTGCTAATTGGGCGTATTCATCAGAGTTTCTCAAGATTAAACAAGGAATGACCCGTAATTAGAGCCGAAGTTCTATCTTTGAATTTTTAAATATTTTGATGATACATCAGGCTTATCAATAAAAATGACCGTTAACTATATCATTGTAGGAATCGGGCTCGCGGGAATTGCTTTTGCCGAAGAGCTCAAAAAACAGGGCAAGGCCTTTGTTGTATTCGAAGACAATTCCCAAACCTCTTCGCTGGTGGCAGGTGGTATGTACAATCCTGTAATTTTGAAAAGATTCACGCCTGTTTGGAATGCGAAAGAGCAGCTCAAGGAAGCCATTCCGTTTTATAAATCCCTGGAAGCTGCCCTTAAGAATCAATACGACCAGCCTCTGGATATTTACAGGACTTTTAAGAGTATTGAAGAACAAAACAATTGGTTTGCAGCTGCTGACAAACCGGTATTACAGGAGTATATGATCCCTGAAATCATTAAGATAAAAACGGAACATATTGCGGCTCCTTTTAAAGCAGGAAGATTGATCAAAACCGGAAGAGTAAAGGTTAGAGAACTGGTTTCTGATTATCGGAATGACTTAAAACAGAAAGGACTTTTAATTGAAGAAACCTTTCGGCATCAGAATATTATCACCTGGGATTCTCATATTGAATATCAAGGTGTTCATGCAGACAAAATAGTCTTTTGTGAAGGAAATGGAATCAAGAATAATCCGTTTTTTAACAAACTGCCTTTAAAGGGAACCAAAGGGGAGTTGATTACAATTCATGCCCCTGAACTAAAAATGAATTGCATCATCAAAGCCGCTATTTTTATATTACCTCTGGGCAATGACCATTTTAAGGTAGGTGCGACTTTCAACTGGTCTGATAAAACCAATACACCAACCAGGGAAGGGAGGCAGGAGTTGGAAGACAAACTTAAAGAAGTTTTGACCTGTAATTATGAGGTCGTTGATCATGAAGCAGGAATCAGACCCACAACGGGAGACCGAAGACCCTTATTAGGCGTACACAAGGAGAATGAAAGGTTGGCCGTCTTCAACGGATTGGGAACCCGGGGCGTCATGATCGCTCCCCTAATGGCACAAAAACTGTATCAATTTCTGGAGAACGGGGTTGCCTTGGATAAAGATATTTCCATCAGCAGGTTCAAGCAGTAGAAAATTAAATCGATTTATTTTTGAAATGGACGAACATGTTGATATAAAGTAATCTTGAAATTCTCATGATGAGGGGGTTTAAAGCAATCAGGAGTACCAAGATCGCAATAAATGAGGAAATTAGGCCCAGATGCAAAAAATAGCCGATTACAAAAATGGCAACGGCCATGGCAACAGTGAGTGCATAGGATACATACATGGCACCATAGAAAAAAGAGGGCTCTATCATGTATTTTAATCCGCATACTTCACACTTTTCATGAATTTTCAAGTTGTTTTTCAAATTCAGTGAGCTGCGGTGACTAAAGAAATCCCCCTCATGGCATTGAGGGCATTTGTTCTTGAAAACACTATATAATTTGGAGCCTTTTTTAAGCATTGCTGATTCACATTATTCTGTTACTTTTGCAAAGATAAATTTTTAAGCTACAATAATGCTCAATGCGCACGACATTACCGTATCATTTTCTGGAGAAGAATTGTTTTCGGGGATCACATTTAAGTTAAATTCCGGAGACCGTGTTGGATTGGTGGGAAAGAATGGGGCCGGAAAATCGACATTGTTGAAAATTGTCGCAGGAGAGCAGGAATATGATCGCGGATCTATGGCTTTTGAAAAAAATATTAGTTTGGGATTCCTCAAACAGGATATTGATTTTGAAGAAGGAAGAACTGTTTTGGAAGAAGCATATCAGGCTTTTAAGGAGATCAAGAGTATTGAAAAAAAGCTTGAAGAAGTCAATTTTCAACTTGCGGAAAGGACCGATTATGAAAGTGAGTATTACCACAACCTGATGCATGATCTGGATGAGCTGTCACACCGTTATGAGTTGATAGGGGGGTACAATTATCAGGGAGAAACTGAAAAAATTCTTGCGGGCCTGGGCTTTAAGAAGCAGGATTTTGATCAAAAGACCAGTACTTTTTCAGGGGGGTGGCGCATGCGAATTGAGCTAGCGAAATTACTCCTGCAAAATCATGATATTTTGTTGCTGGATGAGCCAACCAACCATTTGGATATTGAATCCATCATCTGGTTTGAGAATTTCTTAAAAGGTTTCAGCGGGGCCATCATGATGGTGTCTCATGATAAAATGTTTCTGGATCATGTAACCAACAGGACCATTGAGATTTCTTTGGGGCAGATTTATGATTATAAGAAGCCTTACTCACAATATCTTTTACTGAGAAATGAAATCAAGGAAAAACAACTTCAGGCACAAAAGAACCAAGAGAAAGAGATCAGGCAGACTGAACAGTTAATTGAAAAATTCAGGGCGAAGGCCAGTAAAGCTTCCATGGCCCAGTCCCTGATCAAAAAATTGGACAAGGTACAGCGTATTGAAGTTGATGTAGAAGATAATGCCGTCATGAATATTCGGTTTCCCGTTTCAATTGCACCCGGAAAAGTGGTTGTTGAAGCCTATGATGTTGCCAAGCGATATGGTGAGAATCAAGTTTTGCAGCAGGTTGAGCTGCTGATCGAAAGAGGCAGTAAAATAGCATTTGTAGGGCAAAATGGACAAGGTAAATCGACCCTAGCCAAAATCATGGTGGGAGAGATTGAATTTGAGGGAGCGTTAAAATTAGGGCACAATGTTCAGATAGGTTATTTTGCCCAGAACCAGTCAGAGTATCTGGATGGAGAACTGACGGTGCTGCAGACGATGGAACTAGCTGCGAATGATGGCAACAGGATTGGAGTGCGAGACTTGTTGGGATCCTTTTTGTTCAGAGGAGACGATGTGGAGAAAAAAGTGAAAGTGCTTTCCGGAGGCGAAAGAAACCGTCTTGCCCTTTGTAAAATGCTTTTGAGTCCTTTTAATGTGCTTATCATGGATGAACCCACCAATCACCTGGATATTGCCTCAAAAAATATTTTGAAAAGAGCGCTGAAACAATTTGACGGGACTTTAATCCTCGTTTCGCATGATAGGGATTTTTTACAGGACCTGGCCAATACGGTGTATTCGTTTAGAGACGGAGGAATCAAGGAGTATCTTGGCGACATAAATTATTTTTTGGAGCAGCATGAACTTGAAGATATGAGGGCGGTTGAAATGAGATCCAAAGAAAAGTCAAACCCGGAAGATCGATCAGCGGGAAAACAAAAGCATTCGGACTTAAAGCAAAAGAAAAAACTTCAAAATAAACTCAGTAAACTTGAAGCGGAAATTTCGGTTCTCGAGAATGAAATTATCAATGATGACGCTAAAATTGCAGAAAATTTTCAGGCCATTGAGGAAGACCAGGAATTTTTTAAAAAGTACCAGACCCGGAAAGATAAAGTGGAATCTTTAATGGCACTATGGGAAACGGTACAGCAGGAACTTGAAAATATTTAAGGAAATAAAACCAATTTAGTTGAAGCAAAAATACTGACCAAAAGTAACAGTATTATAACTTTAATTGCTTACTAATTCTAACTGAGGTGGATAAGCCAACATGATTTTGGAAACAATTTCGTTGATACGTGCCTCTTTTTTCTCAATATTCTTTTGATAAGATAGGACTCCTGTTCCTATGCCCTGCCAGGCCAATTCTTTTTTTCTGGCATCTATTAAATCGATAAATAGGGTTCCTTCTGTT
Organism: uncultured Flavobacteriaceae bacterium; assembly: GCA_965365165.1. GTDB lineage: Bacteria > Bacteroidota > Bacteroidia > Flavobacteriales > Flavobacteriaceae > Lutimonas. The sequence continues at coordinate 3,559 of CBDUAP010000132.1, read as the reverse complement.
GATGTGGAAACATTGACGTATCCAAATCCGTAACCTGGTCCGTAAAAGCCATAGCCATAATACCAGGGATACCATCCGTGATAAGCATTGTTGTAAACATCAATCTTTTCACGCGATTTTGTAAAGATATTTACCAGTATATCAGGATTTTCGGAGGCAACCATTCCTTTAGCATTCAATTCCTTTTCGATGGCCCTTAATATTCTTCTTTTGTCGAGGTCAGAAATCTCAACTTTGTCAATTCCCTTTTTATAGAATGCATAGGTTTTAAAATTCGAAAAATCTGTTTTCTTATCATAATCCGAATAGACATCGACCGTAGAGCAAGATAATAACATCATAAACAGAAGCGTGAACGCGGGTAAGTAAAATTTCATCATCTTAAGGGATTAAAAAATACAATAAATATAGTATCAAGAATCGTACCAATTAGGTGATGTAATTGATTGGTAGAAGAAAGATAAAAGATCAACTATCTATATGACAATTGGTTAACTTAAAAAAAGAACAGAACCTGTTCAAACATTCTTTTTGGGATCAAAGCCATAGGGGCAATGGCGGCAATTGTTTTTACAACAATAGCCCCTTTTTAGGTGGTAGGTTTCTGTAAAAACCTTGTATCCCTCCTGACTGTAATAAAAATCTTCCGGTTCTAGTTTATTATTATTAAATTGCATACTTGTAATTACGATTCTTTTCCTGTTTCATCCATGTTGCTCACCACCCCTTTTATTTTTTTGTCAGGTTTCAATGCCCTGGCTGTCTGGCCCTTTATTTTCTTAAAGGAGAGGGATTTAAAAAATGATCCTGTTCTTATCAATCATGAAAGGATACATTTGAAGCAGCAAATGGAAATGCTGTGGATAATCTTTTTTCTTTTTTACTTGATTGAATTTCTTGCAAAAATAGTCATTTATAAAAAACCGGAACTGGCTTATCGAAATATTAGTTTTGAAAGGGAGGCCTATGCCAAGGAGCGAGATTTCAATTATCCTCTAAACAAGCCAAGATGGAGCTTTGTCAAATACCTGAGTGATGGATATGGCTGCAAGTAGAATTCAAAACATTGCTTTAAAGTCAGTGGATGGTGCCGGAATCACCCTGCACATGAAGAGAGAAGATGAGCTGCATCCTTACATTTCAGGGAACAAATTCCGAAAACTCAAATACAACCTTATCCAGGCAAAGGAAGAAGGCAGTCGAACACTTCTGAGCTTTGGAGGGGCCTATTCAAATCATATATCAGCCTTGTCTTATGCAGCGAATAAATATGGTTTCCGTTCAGTTGGGATCATCAGGGGCGATGAGCTGGGCGAAGATTTGAATGCGACGCTAAGTAAAAATCCTACTTTGCGTTTTGCTTTTGATAACGGAATGCGTTTGAAATTTATTTCAAGAGCACAGTACCGCAATAAGGGCGATCAACATTTTTTAAATGCGTTAAAAGAAGAATTAGGTCCTTTTTATTTGGTTCCTGAGGGAGGAACGAATCCATGGGCCGTCAAAGGCTGTGAGGAAATACTGACCCCTGAGGATGCGCAATATGACTTCATCTGTGTGGCCGTGGGCACAGGAGGAACAATAGCGGGCTTGATCAATTCGGTAAAAGAACACCAACAGGTACTAGGGTTTCCAAGCCTGAAGGGTAATTTTTTGGATGCGGAAATCGAGAAATACACAATACAAAAAGACAACTGGAGTTTAATAAATGGGTATCATTTTGGAGGATATGCAAAAATTAATGAAAATTTGATTAGTTTTATCAACGATTTTTACCATCAAACTACCATACCTCTGGATCCTGTCTATACCGGTAAAATGATGTTTGGCATCATTGACATGATCCGACATAATTATTTTAAGAAAAATTGTAAAATACTTGCTGTTCATACCGGGGGACTGCAAGGAATTAAAGGGATGAATGAGTTACTGATGAAAAAGAATTTACCCTTGATTAACATTTGAATTATATGATGAGGAATTTGTTATTCGGCTTGTTGGCCTTTTTAGTGTTGAGTTGCGGATCGAACCGCAGGTCTGCGGATCTGTCAAAGCAGGAAGAGGAAGCCGCCAAAGAAAGGTATTTGTATGCTCAAAGCGATGCGATCTTTGACCAATACAAAAAGAAAAATAAAAATATTGCCAGTAGTTTTACCGTCGATTATATTGGCACGTATAAAAATATCGCCATTGATAAAATGGTAAAATACAATATTCCCGCGAGCATAACCCTTGCGCAGGGAATTTTAGAATCAGGTAACGGATTGAGTACCCTGGCAAAAAAGTCCAACAATCATTTCGGAATCAAATGTCATTCAGGATGGAAAGGGAAAAAAGTATATCACGATGATGATAAAAAAAATGAATGTTTTAGGAAATATGCAAATCCAGAGGGCTCCTTCAATGATCATTCACTTTTTTTAACTTCAAGGGGCCGCTATGAATTCCTGTTTGATCTTAAACCGGATGATTACAAAGGATGGGCCAAAGGACTTAAAAAGGCGGGGTATGCCACTGATAGAAAATATCCGAAGAAACTGATTTCTTTTATTGAGAATTTTGAATTGTACCAATACGATGCATTGGTGCTTGATGAAAAGGGATACAAGCGGATCAGAAATAATACCGTCATTGCGGAACAGAAAAGTACGGCATCCTATATCGTTGTTATCAAAGGTGATACGCTTTATTCCATAGCAAGAAACAATAATTTGTCTGTAGCCGATCTTAAAAGGCTCAATGACCTTAATTCTAACGAAATCAGCATAGGACAGAAGTTAGTTGTTTCAGAATAAAAAAACTGCCCGTGCAGGGGGCAGTTTCTCATTGATTTTAATTTCGGGGTTTCATCGGTTTTTCATCTTTTTGGTGATGAGGACCTCTTCGCTCATGGTGTCGTTGTGTTTTATTTCTGGCTGATCTTTTCCATATTTCATATTGATCATCATTCAGTATTTTTTTGACTTCTTTTTGGAAAGCCAATTGGGCGTCAAGTTTACTGTTCATCCTGTTGAATTTATCAGTAGGGCTCAATGTTTCAGTGTTCTGTGCTTTGAATTCAGCCATTTTTTTCTCTTTTTCGAGGGCCCATTTTTTGTTGGCTTCCATCATTTGTTTCATTTGGGTATCATTCAGATCGAGGTGAAGCGCCATTCTTTTCGTTTTCAGGATAACTTTTTGTTCTGTGCTCAGATCGTTTCCTGCTTTTTTGTAATTTTTACCTTTTTGTCCAAAGGCCATCATAGTCGATGTGATCAAAATGATCATCATTAATTTTTTCATGATATTAGATTTAAATGTTTATTCTATGACTTGTAACGGTGCCCTTGGTTTAAAGCCAGAAGATCAATATTTTGTTAAAATTTACAAAAGACTTTCGTTTGAGATGAGATCCGATTTGTATACCTTTGGTTTGAAGGCATGGGAATGAAAAGTTTTTTCAGGTTGTCCTGAGAAAAAAATTCCTACACTCACAGTTTAAATAAATATGTTTTTATGAAAATATTATTAAGGATAACTTTAGGACTATTATTGGTAAGCACGGCATTCTCTTGTGCCA
>CBDUAP010000131.1:0-8325 GCA_965365165.1 uncultured Flavobacteriaceae bacterium | reverse complement strand
TCGTCTCTGATATTGAGACCATCGCCAGTGTATTTGGCCAGGGATTGTTCATGATCATCAGTGACCTTTTGAAAATGCTTGTTATTGCAGTGGTCATGCTCTTTATGAACTGGCAATTGGCGCTGATTGTATTCGCCGTTCTTCCTTTGCTCATTTTTGCAACCAAGATATTTCAGAAAGCAATGAAATCAGCCTTTCAGGAAGTGAGAACTGAGGTTGCCAATTTAAATACCTTCGTGCAGGAGAGAATCACCGGAATGAGGATTATCCAATTGTTTACGCGTGAAAAAATTGAATACGAAAAGTTTAAAAACATCAATGACAAACATAAAAAAGCATGGATCAGAACGGTCTGGTACAATTCAATTTTCTTTCCTGTTGCCGAGGTCCTGCCTTCCATAGCCATAGGTCTTGTGGTTTGGTACGGGGGCTTGAATGCAGCGGTCGATAACTCAGTGACGGCAGGTGAAATTATCAGTTTTATCATGATGAACAACATGCTGTTCAGACCCTTGAGACAGATTGCGGACAAGTTCAATACCTTACAGATGGGTATGGTAGCAGCAGAAAGGGTGTTTAAAATTGTTGATGCCGAAGAAGGCGAGATTGATCAGGGTTCAACAGTGGTTTCCTCTTTCAAAGGTAAAGTGGAATTTAAAAATGTCCATTTCAGCTATGTTGAAGGCGAAGAGGTCATAAAAGGAATTTCTTTCCGTGTACAACCGGGGGAAACGGTGGCCATCGTGGGTGCCACAGGGGCTGGTAAATCAACCATTATTAATTTAATGAACCGGTTTTATGAAATTAATTCAGGGGAGATCAAAATTGATGACGTCAATATTGCTGCCTACCCCTTGCATGAACTGCGCGACCAGATCGCGGTTGTATTGCAGGATGTCTTTTTGTTTTCTGACAGCATATACAACAATATTACTTTAAAAGATACTTCGATTTCAAGGGAAGAAGTGAAAAGGGTTGCAGAAGAAATAGGGATACATGATTTTATCATGTCCTTGCCGGGTGGTTATGACTATAATGTCAAGGAAAGAGGTGTGATGCTGTCTGTGGGCCAACGGCAACTGATTGCCTTTTTAAGAGCTTCTGTGAGCAAACCCGGAATATTGATACTCGATGAAGCAACTTCCTCGATTGACGCCTATTCAGAAAAATTGATACAGGAGGCCACAGAAAAGATCACCAAGAACCGCACCTCCATTATTATTGCCCACAGGCTGGCAACCATTCAAACAGCAGATAAGATCATTGTGATGGAAAATGGAAAAATTGTAGAGCAGGGAAGTCACGCCGACCTGTTAAGCAAAAATGGATATTACAGCAAGCTTTATAATATTCAGTTTTCTCAGAAACAGGCTAGTTGATGTTTTTGAAGTTCATGAAATATGAATTTTCGGACCTTTCTAGCAATACATGTTTGAAACAAATCTAAAGCCCTCCCATGGCTTAAGATCATGAAAGATCTTCCTTAATAAGCTCTGTAAGTTCAGAAATATCTTCAAACAGAATAAAGGCACCGTTATTGATATAAGAAATTTGGCCCGATTCTTCAGAAACAATCAGTGAAAGTGCATCTGTTCGGGTAGTAATTCCAAGTCCTGCTCTGTGCCGCAAACCAAAATGCGATGGTATTTCAATAGTGTTTTCAATGGGCAGGATGACCCTTGTGGCGGTAATGGTATCATTTTCCACTATGATGGCACCATCGTGCAAAGGACTGTTTTTGTAAAAGATACTTTTCAGGATCGGTTTGTTTACCTGTATGCGCATGGGGTCACCGGTCATTTTTACAAACTCCAGGCTGTTATTTCTTTTTAGTACAATGAGTACCCCGGTTCGGATCTTTGACATTTCATCACAAAAGGAAACAATGTCATCAATATGGTTGTTTGCAGCCAGTTCGGTTTTGAAAAATTTTAAATGCTTCAATATTCCTTTTTTTGAAGCAATATTCGTCGATCCGACCATTAAAAGAAATTTCCTGATCTCCTGTTGGAAAACGATGATCAGTGCAATGAATCCGCCTCCGAGAAACTTCCCAAGAATATCGCTCAAGAGCTCCATTTCAAGGGCCTGTGTAAGTTTCCAGATCAGATAGATAATGGCAATACCAATAAAGATATTGATCGCTGCAGTACCCCTAATCAATCTGAAAATATAGAAAAGCAGCACGGCGACCAAAACAATATCAAGAATGTCTAAAAAGCTGATGTTTAAAAAATTAATCTGATCCAATGCGGTGCTAGTTTTTGTAAATGTATGAATTATTTTACAGTAAATATATATTCAGTTGTATCACAGCTGATCTCCCAGTTTGAAAGGTATACCTTGGTCTGCAAATAGTATTGAAAAGCTAAACTTTCGCTATACCTTAATTGAACTGAAGGGGTCTTTGCACTATCACAGACCTGTTCAGACAGCAGAGAATTTAATCCTGAGAGAGCTATGGTTTTGTTCTTTACTTTTACCGAATCACCCATGATTTCAATTTCTGTAGGGCATGAGTCATGTAATTTTGACTCAATATATTCAGGTTTTCTGTCAACAAAGTTTATCGGAGAAAAGAGCGTTAGTGAGATTTGCTCAAGGGCGGTATCTGCATAGCTAAAATAATTTTGCATGCCTTCTTTTTTATGCATGGAATCCTTAGTTCTGTTTTTCTGCATTTCAATAAGATGGGGGACTACTTTTTTCATGGGCAGTCTTTTGTCAATATTGAAAATCCAGTGGGTGTTCAGGATCTTGTTGCCCTTGTTTAAAATAGCAAGCGTATCCCCGTTTTGCACCTTAAAGAAAACCCAAATACTCGAATGGTTTTGGATCCCGGTGATTCCCGGAACCTCAATTACGGGCAGCTGGACTTCCTTTTTTTGGCAACTCATCACAAAAACAAGGAGCATGAAAAATGCAATATGGATCAGTTTCATAAGAAAGAGGTTAATCTTTAATTTTTTCCATGATTCGGATGGTTTCAACGGCTTCTTTTACGTCGTGTACCCTTAAGATACTTGCTCCTTTTTGCAAAGCGATGGTGTTTGCTGCCGTTGTTGCGTTCAAGGCCTGTTCAGCATTGGTCTCTAAAAGTTTATACAGCATGGATTTACGTGAAAGACCGGCAAGAATCGGAAGTTCCATACATGTTAAAAGTTCCAGTTTGCCAAGCAGTTCAAAGTTTTGAGCCAGGGTTTTGCTGAAACCAAATCCGGGATCCAGAATAAGATCATTGACCCCCAGTTTTCTTAACTCAAATATTTTTTCAGAAAAATAAATGATGATTTCTTTCACAAGGTCCTTGTAATCTGTGTGTTGTTTCATGGTTTGGGGGGTTCCTCTCATGTGCATCAACAAATAAGGAACCTGCAGTCTTGCCACGGTGTCAAACATGTTTTTATCTATCTGGCCTGCCGAAATATCATTGATCATGCATGCCCCTGCGGCTACACTTTCTTCAGCGATGCGACTCCTAAAGGTGTCAACTGAGATCAGTATTTCAGGAAATCGTTTTATGATACTTTCAAGAACCGGTAATACCCTGGCCCGTTCCTCTTCTTCTGAAATATGCTCTGCCATTGGCCTGGATGAATACCCGCCAATGTCAACGAAGGTGGCACCTTCAAACAGCATTTGTTCCACTTGTTGCAAGATCAGCTGCTCAGTGTTGAATTTTCCGCCATCAAAGAAAGAATCCGGGGTAAGATTAAGAATACCCATAACCCGTGGCCTGCGTAAATCAATCAGTTTGCCTTTACAGTTTATCTGCTTCATAAAATTCTATTTACGCACAACCGTCTTCACGACTTTGCTCAATTTCGGAGCCTCGTAGGCAGTCATTTTTTCGATAAGGGTTTCTATGCGATCACTGACCATGATCATATCCCGGTTCTCCTGTTTTAAAAAGCCTTCCTGAACCATATGGTCAAGTTGCATCAGGGCAAGGTTAAAAAAATTATTTGTATTCAGTATGCCAATGGCTTTACTCTCAATTCCCAATTGACCAAGGGTCAAGGCTTCAAATATTTCATCGAGCGTTCCAAATCCGCCAGGCATCGCAATATAACCGTCTACAAGCTTGCTGATCTTAACCTTTCTTTTGGACATTTTTTTGGTGACGATCATACGGGTAATTTTTGTATGCGCAACTTCCTCATGTCTTAAAAGGTCAGGGATGACACCTATGACTTCCCCTTGGTTTTCAAGAATCGTATTCGCAACAATACCCATGAGGCCAATTTTTCCGCCTCCATAGACCAGGCCTATATCATTTTTGGCAAAATATGCTCCCACTTCGGCGGCCTGCCTCGAATAATCATCACTAAAGCCTTTACTGGATCCACAAAATACGGCGATACGTTTCATTTATAAGGTTTTTTCCGTTTATAATATTTGTAAAAATAAACAAACCGGGGATATTATATCATCAGATTTTTATAAATTCGTTTTGTTAAAAAACACGGGGTACTGATATTTTAGTTACATGCAAAACACATCGAAGCAATACGACGAGGTAACGGCAAAATGCCGGGAACTCTTCGTTCATAAAATGAGTGATTACGGCAGTGCGTGGAGAATTTTGAGATTGCCGTCCCTGACGGATCAGATCTTCATCAAGGCGCAAAGGATAAGACAGTTACAGGAGAATGAGGTGAGAAAAGTTGATGAAGGAGAAATGTCTGAATTTGTAGGAATTGTTAATTATTCAGTCATGGCACTGATCCAACTGGAGCTCGGTGTGGCAGATCAGCCTGATCTTGATGTAGAGGAGGCCACAAAACTTTATGACAGGCATATAAAAACAACCAAGGAGTTGATGGAAAATAAAAATCACGACTATGGTGAAGCCTGGCGCGACATGCGCATTAGCTCCTTAACAGACCTTATTTTACAAAAGTTGCTAAGGGTGAAACAAATAGAGGATAATAAAGGAGAAACACTGGTCAGTGAAGGCATTGATGCCAACTATCAGGACATGATCAATTATGCTGTTTTTGCCTTGATTTTATTAAACGGATAAGCCGACGATTATGATGACCATTTTGACCCACATTGCCAGAATTTTGGTGGCTGTGACATTTATTTTTTCTGGTTTTGTTAAACTTGTTGACCCCATGGGCTCGGCCTATAAGTTTGAAGAATACTTTGGAGCTGACGTGCTCAACCTGGAGTTTTTGATACCTTTTGCGCTTCAGTTTTCCATCCTTCTTATCCTGGCAGAGATCATGCTGGGCGTAACGCTCCTGGTGGGATACAAAGCAAAATTGACTGTTTGGAGTCTGTTTTTCATCAGTTTGTTGTTTTTGTTCCTGACCTGGTATTCGGCTTATTTTGATAAGGTTACCGATTGCGGATGTTTTGGAGATGCGGTTAAATTAACTCCCTGGGAGACCTTTTACAAAAACGTAATCTTAATTTTTCTCATCATATTTCTCATGTTTAGGGTATATGAAATTCAGCCTGTTTCGTCTGAAGTTTTGGCAAAACGATTGTCTTTAGGGGCACTGATCCTTTTTTCGGGGACGATCTTTTATGTACTAATGTATCTCCCTCTCATCGACTTCAGACCCTATGCCATTGGTAAAAACATTCCGGATGGAATGATAGTTCCCGATGATGCTGAAAAACCGGTTTTTGAGGATACATGGATCTATAATGTCAATGGAGAGGACAAAACCTTCAGTACAGATGACAAACCCTGGAACATTGAAGGAGCCACTTTTGTAGACAGGAAAACCAGGACCCTGGTGGAGGGTTATGTGCCTCCGATCCATGATTTTTCGATGGAAAGAGACGGAGAAGACATAACAGACCTTCTGATGGAAAAGGAAAAGTTAATGCTCATCGTAGCTTACAATTTGAATTTGACCAGTGAAAAGGGGATGTCTCGCATAAGGGAATTGTCTGAAAGGGCTATGGAAAAGGGTTATACGGTGTATGGTTTTTCGGCTTCGACCATGGAAGAATTTGAAAAAATGAAAGCGAAGCATTCCCTTGATTTTGACCTTTTGTTTTGTGACGAAACAACGCTTAAAACGATTATAAGGTCTAACCCCGGCATCGTGACCCTCAACAGAGGAACGATTACCGGCAAATGGAGCTGGAGAGAAACGGACAATGTAATTTTAGAATAAGATAAAATTGAAACAGGTATTATTGGTATTTCTTGGAGGTGGTTTGGGAAGTGTTGCAAGGTATTGGTTCAGCTTAAAACTGAACAATTTTGAAAATGCGATACCCTTCGGAACTTTGTTGGCCAATGTCTTGGGAAGTTTGTTGATCGGATTAATTCTAGGTTATTCGGCAAAGACCGGTTTATTGAATCAGCAGCATTCCTTGTTACTCGCCACGGGTTTTTGCGGGGGATTAACGACTTTTTCAACCTTTGCCTATGAAAACCACCTGCTTATAAAAACGAACGATTATTTCACGATGATTCCCTATCTGGCAGCCACTTTTATCTTAGGGATTGCAGCGGTATTCTTAGGAATGTATCTGGTCAGGCTGATTTGAGTTGATCAGTGTTTGTATGCCATGACTCCGGCCTTAATTTCTGTATCCAAATTATTCACTTTCGGCGGAATAGGGCAGGAATACTTGGCATTATATGCACAGTAAGGATTATATGCCTTGTTAAAATCAATGACGATGGTATCGCCTTCCGGAACGCTCAGGTCTAAATAGCGACCGCCTCCATAACTACTTTTCCCGTTGGTTTTATCCGTAAAGGGTAAAAACAGATAATCTTCATAATCTGCTGAAAGGATTAGTTTTTGATTTTGATAGATTTCCAGCTCATGCTCTTTACCCCCTAAGGTAAAACTAGCGGTAGCATATAGTTTATAAATGGGTTGGCGGTCGGTTGTAGTCGCCATTTTAAAGGGTTTGCTGTTTTTGTGAAATTTTAGTTTGGCAGTTACCACCATTCCCGGATCAACAGGGAAAAAATCAAGTTTTGAAAACGATGCCAGGTCCTCTTCTGTGAGAGGTGAATGTAATTTATTTGAAAATTCAGCATTCATTTTTTTCTGAAAAGCCAAAGCCTCGCTTATTTTCTTGTCGGTCTGAGCAGCAAGGCAGGAAACAAACAGCAGCATGCAAATGATCATGTTGATTTTCATGGAATGAATTTTTGCTCAAATATACCCAAAATATGATTTATTTGACGATTTAAAGCTTCCGTAAATTTATCTGAAACTTTTAAAATATATATTTGCCTCATGTTTGACAAAATTTTAGCTCCTTATAAGGGTCTTTCCCGTGAAGTGTGGTTTATGGCCCTGACCATGTTGATCAACAGGGCAGGAGCGATGGTTATTCCTTTTTTATCTTTGTATCTCACCAATTTCCTAGGATTTTCGGCGGGTCAGGTAGGTTGGGTTTTGTCATTTTATGGGTTTGGTTCGCTGGCAGGGGTCTTTTTAGGAGGCAAACTTGCCGATAAAGTGGGCTACTACAAGGTCATGTATTTCAGTTTGCTGGCAACCGGCCTGGTGTTTTTTACGATTCAGTTTATAACAGAATTCCATACCCTGTGTTTTGGAATATTCACCTTGACCCTTGTCGCGGATACCTTCAGGCCTTCGGTATGGGTGGCCCTCGATGACTATAGCCTTCCGGAGAACAGGACACGATCAGTGACCCTGATCCGATTGGCGATCAACCTTGGGTTTTCAGCGGGGCCGGCCGTGGGAGGTCTGCTTATCATGTTTTTGAGTTACAGGAGTTTGTTCTGGGTTGATGGAATTACCTGTTTGATCGCCGGACTGATCATCATCGTTTTTTTAAAGCAGAAGTCCCGGGTTAAAAATAAAAGCGAAAGGAAACAGGCAGTCAATGCCTCGCCTTATAAAGACGCGAATTATTTAATTTTCTGGCTGGCCATGTTTTTCATCGGGTTCACTTTTATGCAATTTTTTTCCACGCTACCCCTTTATTACAGTCAAATCCTGAAATTGGAGGAAGGTGAAATTGGTTTACTGCTGGCCATGAACGGGCTATTGATTTTTGCTTTGGAGATGCCCTTTGTAAATGCCCTTGAGAAATCAAAGCTTGACAGTTTAAAAATCGTAATTGGAGGCACTGTTCTTCTTGTTCTCAGTTTTCTTGTTTTAAATATTGGGACCTGGGTAGGATGGGCTATCATTGGGGTTGTTCTGATTACTTTTGGTGAAATGTTCGGTTTTCCGTTCTCTAACTCATATGCCCTTGATCGTTCTAAAAGAGGCAATCAGGGTTCTTATATGGCCATGTACAGCATGTCATTTTCAACGGCGCATATTCTTGGCCCGAATGTAGGGATGCAATTTTCTGCACGTT
>CBDUAP010000130.1:0-8364 GCA_965365165.1 uncultured Flavobacteriaceae bacterium | reverse complement strand
TGGAGATCATTCCGGATCTTAAAAATGCCAAAAACCTGCCAGAAAAGGAACAAAAAGAAAAGGAAGGGGAGCTGATACTTGGCAAGGTGACCCCGGCAGATCAATTGGTGCTCCTCGATGATAAAGGAGAAAGTTATCATTCGATAGGCTTTTCGAAATTTATGCAAAAAAAGATGAATTCCGGAGTGAAGCAATTGGTCATGGTTATCGGAGGGCCTTATGGATTTTCAGAAGCCGTGTATCAAAAGTCTCAGGATAAACTGTCTTTTTCAAAAATGACTTTTTCGCATCAGATGATCAGGTTATTTGTGGTCGAGCAAATTTACAGGGCTTTTACGATACTTAGAAATGAGCCTTATCATCATGAATGAAAAAACAAGGAATATTTTAATTTTACTTTGGCTTAAAAAGAGGACCACATGACCGGAATTTTTGCAATCTTGGATGATATCGCGGCTTTGATGGATGATGTAGCCCTCATGGCTAAATTTGCTACAAAGAAAACCGCCGGGGTCCTGGGAGATGATCTTGCAGTTGGTGCGGAAAAAGCTTCTAGTTTTAGGGCATCAAGGGAGTTACCGGTGCTCTGGAAAATTACAAAAGGCTCCTTTCTGAATAAGTTGATCATTCTGCCTTTTGCGTTTTTATTAAGTGCCTATGCACCTCAGTTGATTGTGCCAATCTTACTTATTGGAGGTGTTTATTTGAGTTTTGAGGGCGTTGAGAAAATTATACATACATTTTTTCACAAAAAGCAGGAGCAACACATGAGGAAACAAGCTTTAAGTGAAGAAGAACTGCTTGACCTTGAAAAAGAAAAAATAAAGAATACAATTATTACTGATTTTATATTGTCTTTGGAGATTATCATGATCGCTTTAGGAACCGTTACGGAGGAAGCGCTGTTGCAACAGATATTAGTGGTTTCTATTGTTGCCATTGTAGCGACCATTGGGGTGTATGGCATTGTTGCACTTATGGTTCGTATGGATGATACCGGGATGAAGTTGATACAATTGGCTAGAGGGAAAAATCAATTTGTAAAATCCTCCTTTGTTCTTATGGGTAAAGGATTGGTTTATTCGCTTCCGAAATTGATCAAGTTACTGGCCGTTGTGGGAACCATTGCCATGCTCCTGGTTGGAGGAGGAATGTTTGTCCATAATATTCAGGAAATTCATGATTTTTTACATGCCTTACCTTCTATACTTGCTGAGTTTTTAATGGGTTTGATCATAGGGTTCCTGGCCTTTGCTTTTATTGAAGGATTTAAAAAGATAAAGATCATGTTCGCTGGTGGATCGAAAATTTAATATGAAGCTTTGATAAAAAAATACATCAGAAGTTTAAAAGAGCTTGTGCTCTCCATAAATTTGACTAATGAAATCTCAACCTGAAAAGAATTATAAAGAAATTAATAGAAAATCCTGGAATCAACGTGTGGATGTGCATATGGATTCTGATTTTTATGATATGGAAGGTTTCCTGTCAGGAAAGACCTCATTGAATAGTATTGAAATGGAACTGCTGGGAGACATCAGGGGTAAAGAAATTTTACATCTTCAGTGCCATTTTGGACAGGATACAATTTCACTGGCCCGTGAAGGAGCAATCGTAACAGGGGTAGATTTATCAGACAAAGCGATCGATAGGGCAAAGGCACTGGCATCGCAATGCGATGTTGAAGTTTCTTTTATTCAATGCGACATATACGATTTGCCGAATCATTTGGATCGGCAATATGATATTGTTTTTACGAGTTACGGAACGATTGGCTGGCTTCCTGACCTGGATAAATGGGCCAGTGTGGTTTCAAGATATTTAAGACCACAGGGGCAATTTGTTATTGTCGAGTTTCATCCGGTCGTTTGGATGTTTGATCAGGATTTTAGAAAAATTGAATTTAACTACTTCAATACCGGGGCCATTGTTGAAAATGAGGAAGGAACCTATGCAGATAAAAAGGCCCCAATAAGCCAGCAAAGCATTGTATGGAACCATAGTTTGAGTGAAGTTGTAAACAGTTTGATTAAATGCGGGCTTGCTGTAAATTCACTTGATGAATATGATTATTCACCCTACAACTGTTTTAAAAATACAGTTGAATCTTCACCTAAAAAGTTTAGAATAAAGCATTTAGAAAACAAAATTCCAATGATTTTTGCTATTGAGGCAACAAAGCCTTGATGGTAAAATTGAAGTTTTCAACTCCGAAGGTTTCGGAGGTGACCGGGTGGGAGGTGAGACCTTCACCTCCGAGCGGGTGAGAAATATATTTAGTGTTTAAGAAAGCCTTTTCTTTCACCACGCCGGGCACTTGATCCGTGTACGCTGCCACCGCTCCAGGTCAAGCCTTTTTTATGTCTTCTGAAGGCAGGATAGCTGACTCCGGATTTCATTTTATTAAGGTCTTTTTCAATTGGGGTTTTGTCTTTTTTATACTTGTGCAATATAGATTGCTTCATTTTCGAATAACGGGATCGTTCCAGAAGGTAAAGGGGTAAGGTTACTAAAAGCAACAAACCCAGGCCCAGCATCAGAAACAAATTATTATAGGAAAGTTCAATAAACAGTCCTATAAATCGAATAGTTAAAAAAACGATACCGAGAATTGCAGAGAAAGTGGTTGCATATTTCATAAACCATCTGTTAAATGACCAAATAATTATACCTAAAATTAAAAAAACAAAGTGTCAATAACAAGCTTTCATGCAGTTTAATCCCAAAATGCAACGACGCGTTGTATCATCCAAAAAGCAGCAAGAGAACCAATGGCATAGGCCGGTGCTTTTTTAAGGTATCGGGGCCACTGCTTTTTAAAGTTGATCAGATAAATAACAAGTAGCATGACCATTACAAATATGATCTGTCCCAATTCTACACCGATATTGAAAAAGGCGAGTGCCAGAGGGATCTCAGTTTGAGGGAGTCCAATGTCTGAAAGGGCTCCCGCAAATCCAAATCCGTGTAGCAGGCCAAAAGTAAAAGCAACGATCCAGGGTTTTTTACTGGTTAGCGTAGCTTCTCCTTTAAGGTTCTTTAGAATCTCCATGGCAAGAAAAACGATGCTTAGGGCAATAACGGCCTCAACAGGCGGACCGGGAAATTTTACAATGCCCAGAGCTGCCAGGCTGAGGGTGATGCTATGGGCAATGGTAAATGAAGTGATGGTTTTAAGGATCCTCAGTTTTCCTTTTGTGATCATGATCAGGGCCAGCACGAAAAGCAGGTGATCAATTCCGAGAAGGATGTGTTCAATGCCCAAAACCGTATACGTTTGAATAACATCGCTTACCTTCGTTTTACCTGGAAGAATTCCAGAATCTTTGTCGGCCTGAAGCAAAAGGGTGGCTTTTTCTCCGTTGAGGTATTTCACGTTCACTAAAACGTCGATAAGGGTCTTGTTAAGCCCGTTGATGGAAATCCTCTGGCCTTGCAGGGATTCCTCTGATCTAATCCGATAGTTATAGACCACTGATCCGGGAATCTGATTTGGTGCATTGACTGTTTCTATTTCGAATTTTTGAGGGAACACGGGCTGTATCCTGGGTACGGCATCTCCCATGCTGGGGACTTTCCAATACACCTCATAGGTAAATTCATCTATCTGAATAATTTGCAGGTAGGCAGGTCTTATCTCATGCGCAGCAGTGCATAAGGGTGCCATCAGAAGGATCAGGAGCAGAAAAAAAATACGGGTGGTTTTCATCTTACTTTTCTGTCTCGTTGCCCCTAAGGAATTCCACATAGGACGCATCAAATTTTTCCGGGTCCAGTTCAAATTCTATCCTGTAGTTCTTTTTCAGTTCTTCAAAGACCATGTCGTTTACTTTTTGCTGGGTCTCATATTCCAGATCCCTGGTCAATTCCCTTTGTATGGATTCAAAGGAGGGGCGTTTTGGGTCTATTCTCTCTTTCAGGTAAACAAGATGCACTCCAAAACCAGATTTGATTGGCCCTGTCCACCTTCCGATATCTACAATTTCAAGACGACGCGTAAACTGCAAACCCAGTTGCCTGGAAAGCGCTTCAGCATCCGTGTTTTCATATACAAATGGAAAAGGAAGGGGATCCCCCTTTCCTTCAAGGGCCTCCGGACCATAGGCTCCGAATTCTTTCAATAGTTTTTCGGCATCCTCTGCAGGGTTCTCCCTGTAATCAGGACTCAGAACAATCTGATAAAAGGAAAATTCAAAAGGGCTGAGATATATATCAACATTGGCTTCATAATATTCCTGTAAGGCTTCTCTGGTAGGTTCCTTGAAAGTGGCCAGGTCGTTTGATAAAAACTGCATTTTTTGTGCCAATCGTCTTTTTATGATCTCATCGTTATGGTCAAGATTCATTTTGAGCGCCTCCTGGTAAAAGATCTCCTGTCTGATATTCAAATCCACCAGGTTCTTAAGTTCTTCCTGGCTCGGTAAACGCTTCCATTGCATTTCCCAACTGGCGATGAGGTTATCCATGTCATAATCGTCAAAATATATGGTTTCCTGGTTACTGCGCTCGTCATTGACCCAGCCGTACAATATAAAAAACAAGGCCCCGATCACAACAAAATGCAACAAGGGTTCCTGAAATAACTTTTTCATAAAACTTATTATAATTTAATTCTTATCATTTTGGATTATACCAAATGGGCGAAGTATAGGCCCTCTCAGTTGTTGTCATTGGAGATTCCTTTGGCATTTCCACACCAAATCTTTTTGCATCATAAGCGGTCCATCTTGGCGTAGGGATCTCAATTACTCTTGCGTAGTAAAATGCTTTGAGTTCGGGATCAAAATCAGGATCTTTCCAAACAGAAATCAATTCGGCTCGTCCGATGGAATTTGACCAGGTTGCGTTTTTTACATCTACGGTATTGCCCACATCTGGTATTTTTCCATTCTTATCAGATTTTCTTTGGTCCATGTCACTCCAAACCACATTATATACTTTTTCATGCGTTTTATTTGCTTTATCCAACCAACCTTTCACAATCTGAATCCTATCCAGGTTTCCCCCATAAGGATCTTTTAAGGCTCCGACTAAAAAGGTAGGAGATTTTCCTGAAGGAGCTGTTCTAAGATCACCTCCCATAGGAACGCCTTTGGTATAACCAATTTCAGCAGGTAACCTGTTTTTAGCGTCTTCTGAGCTAAAGTCCCATCCGCCAAAAAAGCGTACCAGAATTCTGGGTCCTGTTGTGGCATAGACTTCTTTTCGTGCCATGGCATCAAACAAGGCTTCACGGGTATTTTCTGTGGCCCATACTCCGGCATATCCTGAAGCGACCAGTTCCCAGTCAAATATTTTGTTTCCCTCAAATTCTCCAACAATTCCTGTTGCCCGGTGGGCACTTGGTTCATTACCTGAATGTTTTCCAAAAAAGTTGTCTTCTTCAGCCGTGGCGAGACTTGTGTGCGAATCAGTAGAACCAACTACTCCGAACTTATATGGGTTTGTTCCGAACTTTGCTTCTAACTTCAAACCGTTTTTTAAGGCCTCTCTGGTGTATTCATATTGAAGCATGTCATCAGATTTGGGGACACTCAGATTCAGATTTCCTTTTTCCCAGTTTTCATAATCGGCAAATTCATCATTCGGTGAGAGCAGGGGATGGGTTTCACCATCTCCTTTGATCTGTGTAATTTCGTAAAGAGGTTCCCACTTGATCCTGTCTTTCATGTATTTTCCATCAAGCGGTTTCCCGGTTGCAGGATTAATCTCTACCGGGAACATAATACCATTACTCAAATTCCCGTTATGGGCAAGAGCCAATACATCTCCGTTGGTTTTGGCTTCATAAGCTTCCATCCATTTCCATAAATCTTCAGGATTAAAACTCTCACTTGTTGTGAAGGGTAACATTTGTTTTGCAAGATCTCCGTTATTACGATACAAAACATTTCTGTGAAGATTGTTACCATTTTCAGTAGAAGTCCATTCATAGCCAATGATTGTTGTAAAAGTTCCCGGATCATTGTATTTTTCTGCAGTGTCAATATATCTGTTCCAAATTGTTTGGCTAAATTCCTCATCCAGCAATATTGGAGGAATTTTACCCATTGAAAAACTATTGATTATATCCATTGTGGCCATTAAGGCAGTTTTACCTCCTTCATTAACCCGATTATGCCAATCTTTGACTGTAGCAT
Organism: uncultured Flavobacteriaceae bacterium; assembly: GCA_965365165.1. Taxonomy (GTDB): domain Bacteria; phylum Bacteroidota; class Bacteroidia; order Flavobacteriales; family Flavobacteriaceae; genus Lutimonas. The sequence goes on along the minus strand of CBDUAP010000130.1, from coordinate 2,224 downwards.
CACTCATTAAATTTGGATTTCCTTTAATGATTTCATTCATCGCACCCATCCCGTCTGAGTGATCAGCCACTACCAACCAATCAAGGGGTCTTGAAAGTTTTATTTTTTCACCATGAGTGGCAGTTATTTCTTCACCTCTTGCCAGTCTGTAGGCTTCTTCTGGCCCCAATGTTGTTCCAAAAGCTCTGGCATCTAAAGAATTACTTGTATGCAAGTGTGTATCACCCCAGTATACCTGTGTAGGAAAATACCTTCCGGCATAAGGTGAATATCCTCTTTTTTTATGGATGTTTTCACCTTCCTTCATGTCCATGGTCATCTCTCCAACTTGTTGAGAATGAATGATAAAACATGTCAAAAACGAAAATAAAAATAATAGCTTCATTGGTTTCATGATTTTTAAGGTTTAGGTGAGTACCAAATAGGTGAAGTATAGGCCCTTTCTGTATTAAATAAAGGAACATCTTTTGATAGTTCAGCCCCGTATTGTAATTTGTCATACAAGGTCCAGCGCGGGGTGGGTATTTCAATGACCCTTACATAATAAAAGGCTTCAAGTTCCGGGTCAAATTCAGGGTCAGACCATACAGCTTTCAATTCTGATGATCCTATTGCGTTGTCCCATGAACCATCATTTACATTTACTGAATTACCAACAGATGGTAATTTACCATCTTCACCAACCGATCTGTCACCACTCCAAACCACGTCATAAACTTTTTCGTCAAGACTGCCATCAGCATTCAGCCAGCCTTTTACGATCTGAACCCTGTCAAGGCTTCCCCCGTCAGGATCCATCAAGGCATATACCATAAATGAAGGAACCTTGCCTTGAGTCGCCTTAATGTCTCCGCCCATGGGAACGCCTTTTTCGTAACCCAGGGTCACCCAATCTCCGTTCAAATCATCGTTTGTAAAATCCCATCCGCCAAAGAAACGTACTTGCATCCTTGATCCGGTTGTTGCATAAGTTTCCTTTCTTTTCATGGCATCCCAAAGAGATGTCCTTGTATTTTCATGGGCCCATACCGCAGCATATCCTGCAGCCAGCTGCTCCCAGGTCGCTACCGTACCATTTTCTGAACTTATAAAAGGGTGATTCCAACGTTCTTTGCTCGGTTCGACATTGGAAGCTTTGCCAAAGAAATTCGAATCATCTGCAGTGGCCAGTGAAGTATGCGAATCTGTGCTGCCGATCAATCCGAATTTATAAGGATTGGTGCCCAGTTCCTTTTTATATTTTAATCCCAGCTTCAAGGCAGACCGGGTGTATTCGTATTGTAGCATATCCTTGGTTTTCTTCTCGCTCATATCAAGATTGCCTTTGTCCCAGTTTTCATAGTCTGCAAACTCATCATTTGGCGAGAGGAAGGGGTGTGTCTCGCCATCACCCTTTATTTGAGTCGCCTCATACAGGGGCTCCCATCTTGCCCTGCGGTCAACATAGGCCTTGTCAAAAGACCTTCCATCAACCGTTGTTTCGGCAAACATCATCCCGTTACTCAGGTTTCCGTTGTGGGGAATGGCCAGCACTTTTCCTCCTGTATTTTTTTCATAACCTTCCAGATTATCCCAAAGGCGCTCCGGGTCTGAACTGTCTTCGTTGGTAAATGGCAACTGGTTGATGGCTTTGTCACCATTGTCTCTATAGATGACAACCCTGTGTAAATTATTACCTTTGATCAGGGAGGTCCATTCATAGCCTATGAATGCCGTAAATTTACCCGGGTCATTATATTTTTCAGCTGCTTCAACAACAGTTTTCCAAACGGGAGTCATCATTTCCACATCATTGGTCTTAAAGGGAAATTGGCCTTGAGAGAAGGTCTTTATGATATCAACGGCAGCATCCCCGCCTTTACCCTCATCGATCAATTTTTTCCATTTTTTGGATTCCTCATATTTCATGACATGAGCTTTTCCGGCCATCAGGTCGGGAAAGAAACCCATACCGTCAGAATGATCTGCCACGACCAAAAAATCAAGGGGTTTTGCCAGTTTTGTTTTGATCCCCGTAGTTGAGGTAACTTCATCACCCCTGGCAAATTGATAAGCCTCATCCATGCCAATACGATTGCCAAAAGCGCCCGCATCCATTGAAAGGGAAGTGTGCAGGTGCGTATCGCCAAAATAAACCTGGCTGGGATATTTTTCGCTTGTGGCCTTAACTGGCTCTGAAGTATCAGTTAAATTTTCAGGACTGTCTTTTTTAACCTCTTTCTGA
>CBDUAP010000129.1:0-8399 GCA_965365165.1 uncultured Flavobacteriaceae bacterium | reverse complement strand
CCTTGATCAAATACCTAATGCTGAATTTTTTCTTTGTGATTTTGGCCGCAATAGGTGGGGTTATTATCTCTTTCCTCGCTTTTATGATCTGATCAAAAAGATTCATATCGCATATCAAGCCCTTTTTCGTTTTTTAAAACCTGGGTGATACTAACTGTACCCACTCTTTCGCGTTTCATAAATACATCAGTCCTTGGATCTCCGGTTCCCGCATTTTTATGAAAACCGAGTATGCTTTCAGGAGTAGTATTCCCTTCTTCCAGCCAATGCCCAAACCAAGCCTCCCTCATTTTCTTCATTTGATCGTCATACAGGGTTGAGGATGACCAGATGACAGGTTTTAAATCCATTTGCCTGAAATGCCTGTGATCTCCATCCCAAACAAATTCGAACAAACCCAATCCCTTCTCCCAGCTGACCACCACGAGGGTAAAGGGTTCGATCAAATCGAGCTCAATGGTATTACAGGCTGCTTCAAAATTTTCAGCAATCAGCAACTCTTTTACGATAAGGCCCCTGCTTTTGGGATAATCATCTTTTCTACTATGGTTCCTGAACCCGCCGTTCAGCAAACATATCAATCGGTTATTGCGACTGGTTCCAATCCAGGTACCTCCCGCTTTTCCGTCTCTGGGATAATACAAAGGAACACCTTGCTCCTTATAAGAAGCCGGAAAGGATGCCTTTTCCCGTTTGTAGCCAACGTCCCGACTGGAAGTCAGCACGAAACTGTGATCAGATAAGGGCAAAAAAGTCACTGTGCACATAAAAAATGTGAATTTCCAAGTTTAACATGTCATTCTTTGCAAAGTTAACATTTAGTCAATAGTACGGTCTTAAAATCTTTCATAATTCGTACCTTTGCCATCACTAAAAACGAAATTCTACCAATCAAAATTTAAAACATATGTCAAACGGATTTTTCAAGGTTCCAAAAGCTGTAAATGAGCCGGTTAATTCCTACGCTCCAGGAACAAAAGCACACAAAGACTTAATTGCAACTTATAATAAAATGTTCAACGAAAAAGTTGATATCCCATTTTATATAGGAGGTAAAGAATACAGAACCGGAAAAACGGTTGATATTCATCCTCCACATGACCATCAACACTGCGTAGGACAATACCACACTGCAGACAAGGAACACATTGAACTGGCTGTTAAAAAAGCGGCTGAAGCGAGAGTAAAATGGGCTAAAACAAGTTGGGAGCATCGTGCTGCCATCTTTTTAAAAGCCGCAGAATTATTGGCCGGACCTTTCAGATACAAAATGAATGCCGCCACGATGATCGCACAATCCAAAAATGTAATGCAGGCTGAAATCGATGCGGCTTGTGAACTGATCGATTTTTTGAGGTTCAATGTTGAATTCATGACTGAGATCTACAGCAACCAGCCTGAATCTTCACCGGGCATATGGAACAGAATGCAATACAGACCCCTTGAAGGATTTGTTTATGCCATTACACCTTTCAATTTTACGGCCATTGCAGGAAATTTACCTGCAGCACCGGCCATGATGGGTAATGTGGTGATCTGGAAACCTGCAAGATCACAAGTATATTCTGCAAATGTGATCATGGAATTATTCAAAGAGGCAGGTCTTCCTGATGGAGTGATCAATATGGTAACCGGCAATAGTGCCACCATTACAGACGTACTTTTGAACGACAAAGATTTTGCCGGTGTGCACTTTACAGGGTCTACCCCGGTATTTGACAACTTCTGGGAAACCATTGGCAAAAATGTGAAATTTTACAAGTCATATCCGCGCATCGTTGGTGAAACTGGAGGAAAAGATTTTATATGGGCACATCCATCTGCAAATCCTAAAGAAGTGGCTACCGCGATTTCAAGAGGGGCATTTGAATACCAGGGACAAAAATGTTCGGCTGCTTCAAGGGCATATCTTCCAAAAAGCCTTTGGAACGACATCCGTGAATTTGTGATTACTGATGTCAAATCTTTTAAAATGGGAAGCCCGGGAGACAGCTCAAACTTTATCAATGCGGTAATTGATGACAGGGCATTTAAAAAATTATCAGGTTATCTGGACCAGGCCAAAAAAGACAATGATGCAGAGATAATTGTTGGAGGAGGCTATGATGATTCCGTAGGTTATTTTATTGAACCTACCGTCATTGAAACCACCAACCCCAAATACGAAACCATGTGCACAGAATTGTTCGGACCAATCATCACGGTATTTGTGTATGAAGATGATCAGTGGGAAGATGTATTGGACCTTGTGGACGACACCGGAGAATATGCTTTGACCGGAGCAATTTTCAGTCAGGACCGATATGTGATAGACACGGCTACGAACAAACTTGAGAATGCTGCAGGTAATTTCTATATCAATGATAAACCCACAGGCGCCGTTGTGGGGCAACAACCATTTGGTGGCGCCAGAGGATCAGGAACCAATGATAAAGCTGGTTCGGTATGGAATCTGCTGCGATGGGTTTCCAATCGTACAATGAAAGAAACTTTTGTTCCGCCTACAGATTACAGATATCCTTTTTTAGGAGAATAATGCAGGTATTATAAAATCCTTTAAAAAGCCCGGAAAATTAATTTCGGGCTTTTTTATGCGCCCTCCATTTTGTCGGCATCTGGCAGCAAACCAACAAGTTTCTGAGGATCGTGTATTAAAATAGGAATGTGTTGGGCACAGATATAAAATGCTGCATCCTGATGATAAAATTTCGTTACCGGCATTTCATGCTGGGTCTTTCGGCATACCAGGCATTCTTTTTGATCTTTCATAAGATGTGTTTTAAACAGGTCAAAATTAGGCCATCCTGAATAACCAAACCATGACATAACTTAGTCTTTCAAATATTTTGAAAAAATTAATACGACTTTAAATCTATAAACAACCTTAACCCTGACTTAAAGCCTCTTTCAAAATATTGACAAAACGATAAACATCCGTAAAGCTGTTGTATAAAGGAGCCGGAGCTATTCTGATCACATCAGGCTCCCGCCAGTCGGCTATAACGCCCCGCTCACTTATTTTATCGAATAATGAACGGTCACTGTTGATCATTCTGATCGATAATTGCGCCCCTCTTTCATGCGGTTCGACCGGGGTAATAATGTCAATGTCATCACTATCTAAACCATTGATCAGAAACTCAAGGTATCCCGTGATCAGTCTTGATTTCGTAACGATCTGGTCCATTCCTGCCTCATCAAAAATTTCAAGGGAGGCTCTCAAAGCAGCCATGGAGATTACCGTTTCATTGCTCAGTTGCCAACCTTCCGCAGATTGGATAGGGACAAAAGTATCGTCCATCAAAAAACGGGTGGCCTTATCATGCCCCCACCAACCAGCAAATCTTGGCAGGTCCTTTCTTTTGATATGACGTTTATGCACAAAACATCCTGCCACCCCTCCCGGTCCTGAATTCATATATTTATAGGTGCACCATACCGCAAAATCAACGTTCCACTCATGCAACTGCAAGGGCAGGTTTCCTGCGCCATGTGCCAGGTCAAAGCCAACGGTACACCCCTTTTTATGACCCGCTTCCGTGATGCGTTCCATATCAAATGCCTGACCCGTATAATAATTAAGGCCTCCCAGCATGATCAAAGCGATCGAATCGCCTTCCTCTTCAATGAGTTTCAGGACGTCATCTGTTTGTAAGGTCACCTCTCCCTTTCTCGGCTCCAGTTCGATCAGGCTCTGATCAATGTCGAGGCCGTGAAATTCAATTTGAGATTTAACCGCGTACTGATCAGAAGGAAAGGCAAATTTTTCAATGAGTATTTTGTGCCTCTTTTGAGTTGGCCTATAAAATGAAACCATCATCAGGTGAAGGTTGACGGTAAGGCTGTTCATAACCACCACTTCTTCTTTTTTGGCTCCCACGACAGTGGCCATTTTTTCGCCCAGTTCTTCGTGATACGTGGTAAAGGGACGTTGGGCTTCAAAATGACCTTTGACTCCAAGTTCTTTCCAGTCATTAAGTACTTCTTCAATATAGGGTTTTGCCGTTTTCGGCTGCAGCCCTAAAGAGTTCCCGCATAAATAAACCGAATCCTTCCCGTCACTGTGTTTCGGGAAATAAAACTGGTTCCTATATGTGTTCAATGGATCCATGTTATCCATTTTTTCAGCAAACTCAAGGGTATAAAGATATTCTATCATTAGTCGGGTTTCTATCAAATTAAGAGTTTTCTATTAGGGGGTAAATCAGCGGACGGCTTGGCGAAGCATCAGATACAAAGGGTGCTATCTGAAGATTCAACAGGTAATTCCCGTCCTTTATTTCATCAGGGACGAAAATCATTTCAGTAATGGTTCTGTGAACTTTAGAAACTGGCTCGATTTCGTGACTTCCATACTCCATATTCCAAAAAATATGATGAGCGCTGAGTTTTCCTTCATCAAAAGTGCGGTCAACCGAGGGTAGATCCACCAACAGGTGATCTACACCAATTTCTGACAGATAGGTTATGGCTTCAATCGAAAAAAATGCCGGGTTTTCTGACGAATACCTCCTTTTCTTCTTGGACTGAATATTCGGTAAAGTCCGTATCAAAAGTGCCTTTTGAAAACCTTCCTGATAGAGACCAAGTGCGTTTTCCAGTTGTTGTCTTGTGATAAAAACATCCTCCGGATTTTTGACGGGCACATAGCTATCGGCATGATCAATAGCTTTAGCAGGTTCAACACTGATCAGTGTTGCCGGTATAAATGAATCAAGCAGCTGCTCCTGAATTGAAAAGCGCTTGTGCGTAAGGTGACCAATGCATTCTGTATGGGTACCATTGCAGTGAGGGATCATGGAGATACGTTCAAAATTGCAACCACCACCCCGTCTTGTGTCACCAATAAAATCATCCTGCTGATAAGCCTGAGATACTGCCTCCTCAACATTGTACATATTGGGCTGTTCCCCGTTAAATTTCAAGGGAATCGACAAGTCGTGATAATTATTTACGTGAACATGATACTCCTGTCCCCTGACTTTAAAATCCAGCTTCATGCTAAAATAAGTTAACTTTCAAAATTCAAACTCTGTTCCAATATTCTTTATCCTGCAAATATTTTACCCTTCTTTACGCCGTGAAAATGTAAAGTTTAATTTTTCCTTTAATTCTGCCGGTAGTTTGGGTAAAGCTGACCTTGGAATCAATAAAGTGGAAATATTGTGTAAATCGTAAAATATTCTGTGTTTTTCGGCAGTAGTTTTTAAATAATCATAGCCCGAAGAGCCACCGGTACCAATCTTCTGACCAAGGGTGCGCAGCACCATCTGGGCATGCCTATTTCTCCAGGTCGTAAGCAATTCATCTATGTCTATCAATTTTTGAAGAAACATGAAAGGCTGTCTCAAAAGAGGTTCGTCACGATAAAGATTGATCAGCAAAGCGCTTATGGTTGCCTTGTATGATAATTTTAATTTCCCTTTTTCAATGTTTTCCTCATGGCTTTTTTTATCAAATATAGAATTGAAATAGCTGCTGGTCTCACCCAGCATTCTTATCCTGAGGTTTTTTTCATGATCTGTAATATAATCGGCGGAATGGATTGCATCTTCTTCAGAGATCAACATATTTTCAACGGCACTTTTGTACTCTTCAATAAAATCAAAATTGTCAAATTGCAGAAAAGGTGTCCTTTCCAGCCACTTCTCAACCAATTCGAGCATGGAATCCCCTGACTCAAGGGCATCAAGAATTTCCTGCTCTTTTTGAGAAAATACACCTGAGTAGGCGCATTGCGTATAAGAAACCCTGTTGTCTCTTTTTAATCCAAGTGAAACTTCAAGCTGCCTGAACTGAAAACTTTGAAATCCCGAAGCAGGGAGCAGGTAATTTCTGAAATCAAGAAAATCCAAAGGGGTCATGGTCTCTATTATATCGATTTGATCGACAAGAATCTTCTGGATCTTCACAACCCTGTCCAGTCTCGAAATTGCAATCCCTATATCTGCCTCCTCCACAGACCCTTCACTAAACAGATCCATCACAGAACCAAGGTCGTGAAGAATCTCCTTGAACCATAGCTCATAAACCTGATGCACGATGATAAACAGCATTTCATCATGTGCGGGCTCCTTGAATTCCTTGCTTCGAAGCTTTTGGGCATCGAGAATTTTCTGCAATTGCAAATATTGATCATAATGTATTGAAGAAAGCTCTTTGTCCATGTCGAAATAAAAACAGATTGATGCTTATTTAATAATTTCCTTAAAACAAGCAAGGTAATTATTTATCCTGTAAATTTAGTTCCGATTTTTATCAAATCCGGCATGCAGTTCAAATTAGGTTCCATCAGTAAGGTGTCATTTTTTTTTGAAGGCCTCATTTCATGGTATCCTAAAAATGTTTCGTAATTTAAAACACCAAAAACCAACTTTAATCATGAAAAAATTAGCCAATTACCTGCTTCAGGGCCTTTTGTATCTCGCCCCTCTGGGAATCACTGCTTATATCACCTATACTGCCTTTACATTTGTTGACGGGTTGTCACAACAATTGCTGGCCAGGTTTTTCGATTTCCAAATCCCGGGTCTGGGACTCTTGTCATTACTCATATTTTTGATATTTATCGGCTTCCTCGGAAGAACCATCATTGCACAACCCTTGAAAAAGGTATTTCATAAAATCATTGATAGCGTTCCTTTACTGAACTTTATATATTCGGCCTTCAATGACCTGTTTACGGCTTTTATGGGCAAAGAAAAAAAATTCAACAAGCCGGTCCTTGTGAAGGTCAACCAGATTTCAGATCTTGAAAAGCTGGGTTTTGTAACCGAAGAAAACCTTACGGTATCAAAGGAAAAAGATAAAGTGGCGGTGTACTTTCCTCATTCCTATAATTTTTCAGGAGAATTGTTCATCGTCCCCAAAAGCCAAATCAGGCATTTAGACATCAATTCAAGTGAAATGATGAAATTCATTGTTTCAGCAGGACTCACCGGCTGGCATAAAAATAATTAAAGGCGGTATTTAAGTGGAACATGCACCACTTTTTTTGTGTCAAAAAAAGGATCGTCAAAATAGGTTTTCAAATCGTAAATCTTAGCCTTTGGGAAATTTTTTAATTCGTCGTCCAAATCGCCGCCCTTGAGGTAAAGAATTCCATTTTTCAAGGCATGCCTTTGCTGTTTGGCCACTCTTTTTCGCGTCCATTTCACAAAGTCATCCATTTGAGTTACGGCCCTGCTTACGATAAAGTCAAATTCTCCTTTTACCTTTTCAGCCCGGCCATGGACGGCACGTACGTTTTTCAAGCCAAGGGCTTCAGCAACAGCTTCGACTACTTTAATTTTTTTGCCTATTGAATCGATTAGTAAAAACTCACTTTCAGGAAACATAATGGCCAGCGGTATTCCGGGAAAACCTCCTCCGGTGCCAACATCAAGAATTTTGGACCCCGGTAAAAAAGGCTGTACCTTGGCTATTCCGAGAGAATGCAGCACATGTTTCAGATAGAGGGCATCTATATCTTTTCTTGAAATCACATTGATCTGTGCATTCCAATGCCTGTACAATTCCTCCAGTTTGGAAAACTGTTCAATCTGTCGGGGAGTCAATCCCTGAAAATTTTCCTGTATGATATTCATATCAAATTTTTAGCAAAAATACAATTAATCTTAAATGAACATGAAAGACATTCAAAAGTTCATCAGATAAAGGGCTGCAATTGTCACGAATTCTGTTAAAAAAGGAATATTAATATGGCATAATTTTAACAAAAAAATGTTTATTCCAATTAAAATACTAGTAACTTTGCACTCAGAATTTTGCTATGTTAGCAGAAAAAGATAAAAAATCAATATGCAAGGGATTAAATTCGTAACGAGAGACAAGACAAATTTTATAAAAACTCTTAACAAAAGAGTTAATAACTACTTCAAAGAGAACAATATAAAGAAAACAGGAAATTGGAAACTATATACTAAAGCAGTTGTCATGTTTGCTATATTTCTTGTGCCTTTGGTTTTACTTTTGACAGTTGACTTACCCACATGGGCTCAAATACTTATGACCGTCATCATTGGAATCGGAATGGCAGGAGTTGGAATGAACATCATGCACGATGCAAATCACGAATCATTTTCAAGCAAGAAATGGGTAAACAACATTATGGGAAGCAGTATTTATATTCTTGCCGGAAATGTTTACAACTGGAAGGTACAGCACAATGTTTTGCACCATACCTACACCAATATTCAGGGGCTGGATGAAGACATTGATGCGGGAAGGATTATCAGGTTTTCAAAACATGCCAAATGGTTGAAAATTCATAAATTTCAGAAATACTATTCTATTTTCCTTTACGGTTTATTGACTTTAAACTGGGCCATTACTACTGACATCAAACAGATGCATAATTATCTGAAGCGAAAATTATCTTACGGAAAGTTCCCTAATCC
>CBDUAP010000128.1:0-8727 GCA_965365165.1 uncultured Flavobacteriaceae bacterium | reverse complement strand
GGCAGGAAGATGCCCATCGCCCGGAACGTGGCAGGACTCAGCTTTTTCATAAGCGTTATAATTACCTGCCTCTACCTTCATCATATTGATGGCTGCAAGGGTCCCAAGAGGCATATCAAATTCAGCATCTGTATGATCAATCTGTTCAATGTACAACCTGTAGGCCAGGTCTCTTGTTTTTGCAGTTTCATCTAACTTTTTGTCAAGGTCATCGTCAGACATGTCCGGATAGGCCGCTTTTAAGGTAGCATTCCAATTTCCGGAACCAGACATCATTTTTACAGGATCATTAAAAACCGTCACCACTAAATATTGGGGACCTTGTTTTTCTCCTCCGGGTTGCAGTGACCATACATCCCAACCCAAAATATCTCCGCTCTTAACCCGTTGTTCATGAATTTTTTCCCAGAAATTTTCTGTTTCCATGTAGGCAGACTCCTGTTCGTTGTCGACCTCCATAAATTCAAATAAGAGATACAATTTGTCTTGTGCCGTCATATTAAAAGAAAATAATACAACTGCTAAAATCATTAGAAATTTTTTCATAATAGTTTGATTTGTTAAAGTTAATGTAGCTTAATATACAAATTTCTTTTTATTTGGATTAAAAAAATATTGTATATTCATCTGTTATTCAGTCATAAACACCTTTTTTTAGGATCTTAAAACGATATTTTCTGAATCCTTTTTTTCTAAAAGAGGATCAAACCTTAGCCATTATGAAAACCAAACTCACCCTTGTTTTAGTCTCTTTATCAACTTTTTTTATTTTATTTTTTTATTTGAGAATCAACAGTAAACAGGAGTTTATAGTGCCGCCCAGAGCCGGTATGACAGTTACCAAATGTATCTCAACCAATTTTTTACTCGATAAGCTTGATTCAACCAAGCAGATTGCGCCCTTGTTTGATCATTTAGGAGCACATGAATTTAGAATCGAAACTGCGGTTCCGGAGGCTCAGGTATTTTTTAACCAGGGCTTGAATCTTGCCTTTGCCTTTAATCATGCTGAGTCACACAGGTCTTTTTTGGAGGCTTCCAGATTAGATCCGAATTCGGCCATGACATATTGGGGGCAGGCTTATGTGCTCGGGCCCAACATCAATGACCAGTTTCCTGATAACAACCGAAGAAGAAAGGCTTATGAAGCCATACAAAAAGCATTAGAGTTAAGTGAAAATAGCCCGGCACGAGAAAAAGAATTAATCAAGGCCTTGTCTAAAAGGTTCAGTGCTGATACGCTGGCCGATATAAAGGAATTGAATATGGAATACATGCAGGCCATGACCCTTGTAGCCAATGTCTATAAAAATGACCCGGATATTTTGACTTTGTATGCAGCCGCTATCATGAATACGGTACCATGGGATTACTGGGATAAAGATGGGAATCCCTCACCAAATATAAAAGAAGCAAAACAAGCCCTGGAAAAGGCTTTCAGCTTAAATCCGGAGCATCCCGGTGCCCATCATTACTATATCCATATGGTAGAGCTACCAAAGCCTGACCTGGCCGTTCCCAGTGCCGAAAAACTAGCTTCATTGATGCCCGGTGCAGGTCACATGGTTCATATGCCAGGGCATATTTATATGAGAGTCGGCCGCTACAAGGAGGCCGTAGAGGCAAATCAGGCTGCTATTTTAGTAGATGAAGATTATATTTCGCAATGCTATGCGCAAGGACAGTATCCATTGGGGTATTATCCGCACAATATCCATTTTTTGTGGTCGGCTGCAAGTATGATGGGTAATGAGAAAATTTCAATTGATGCAGCAAAAAAGACCGCCGAAAAAGTGTCTCTAAGCAATTTAAAGGAAGCACGATTTTTCCAAAATTTTGCTGCTACTCCGTTACTGGCCTATTTGAGGTTTGGTAAGTGGAACGAGATTCTTACGACTCCTGATCCCGGAGATGAATATGATTATTTAAAAATGATCTGGCATTATGCAAGAGGGATTGCTTTTGTCAGGAAAGAAAATATGAAGGAGGCGAAAGAAGAATTACAATTTTTAAACAACAGGGATAAAGACCTTGAACACGAAAATATTGCCCGCGTAGCCCATGCCGTCCTGGAAGGGGAGATCTCAGCTGCCATGGGTGATTTGTCTGCAGCCATTAGCCAATTGAAACTTGCCGTTACTTATGAAGATGCATTGCCTTATGACGAACCTGCAGTCTGGTACATACCAACGAGGCAAAGCCTGGGTTCCGTTTTGTTAAAAGCGGGCCATTATGCAGAAGCAGAAGAAATTTACATCGAAGACCTTGCCTATTACAGGCAAAACGGTTGGTCTTTAATGGGTCTTTACCAAAGTTTGTTGCAACAGGAAAAGCTTCAGGAGGCTCAGGATGTAAAACAGCAGTTTGATATCGCCTGGAAATACGCAGATATAGAAATTGATGATTCTGTTTATTAGGGTTAAGGGTACCTGAGTTTTATGACTTTGAAATGGTTGTGAATTAGATTTGGTCAATCCTTGCCATTGGCTTAATTTTGTGCTGATTTTTACCCATTAGGAAAGACTGATGGGTAAAAATATTAACCGGATGCGTCATGTATAAAAAAGCCAGCTTACTTTTTTTGATCTTTTTGACAGGTCAAAATATTTTCGGCCAATGTGCCATGTGCCGTGCTGTGGTGGAGCAGGGAGGAGAGCAAGTGGCCGAAGGCATCAATTCGGGGATCGTTTATCTAATGGCTTTTCCTTACCTTTTGGTCGCTGTGGCCTTTTATCTGTTTTACAGGAATTGGAAGCGTTCGAGGCTTCAATAATTTTTATAAAAATAGTGTAACAAATAATTCAACACCTCGTCATATAGGTCAAATTCGAATATTGAAATTTCACATATATGAAAGCTCCACTCACCCTGATTTTGTTGTTCACCTTAATTTTGTCCACAAATGCCCAGGAAGCCAAACCTGAAGTTAAGAAATGGACCCTGAGAGAATGTGTTGATTATGCCATAGAGAACAACATCAGCGTTAAACAATCAGAGAACAGTATTGCACTTGCTGAAATAGACAAAAGAAGTGCCATTGGCAATTTTATCCCAAACCTCAATCTGAATAGTAATTCGGGCTGGAATTCAGGACTTACGGTTGATCCGACTACGGGAGTACTTGTGAATCAAACCACCGCTACCGCGAATGGCGGACTTTCTTCGGGGGTATCAATATACAGGGGATTAAGAAATCAAAATGAATTGCGCCGTGCTGATTTGAGTATCCTGGCAGGCCAGTATCAACTTGATAAAATGAAGGATGATATTTCCTTGTTCGTGATCAATGCATATCTCGATGTTTTGTTTGGAAAGGAAGCGGTAAATGTAGCCATTCCGCAAGTTGAGATCACAAGGGAGCAATTGATCAGAACCAATCAGCTTGTCGAAGCAGGAACCCTGCCAAGGGGTGATTTGCTTGATGTCCAGGCTACTCTGGCCAATGACGAACAAAACCTTATCATCACACAAAACAATGTGCGATTGGCACTTATAACCCTTGCCCAGTTGCTACAGCTCGAAGATTATGAAAATTTTGATGTCGCTAATGAAGAAATAGAAACCTTGCCACTGCTTAATCTTGCCGATTATTCTGTTGATAGGATATTTCAAAAAGCCCTGGAAACAAGAAATGAGATCAAACTCGCAGAGACCAACATTGAAATTGCTGAAAGTGACATAAAACTCGCCAAAGGGGCTTTGCAACCTACTCTTTCAGGGTTTTATAACTGGAATTCAAGATATTCGAACAGAGACATCATTACGGGTCAGGAAATTGATCCAAATAATCCGACAAGGGTCATTGGTCAGGTCGCTACTACAGGCGATGACGTGATTTCTCCCAATTTCAGCCCTATCATAAGTCCGGCTGAAGGACTCTTTGATCAGCTCGATCAAAATAAAGGTAGTTCCTTTGGTTTCTCACTTCAGATACCTGTCTTCAACGGCTTTAGTGCTTCCAATAATGTCAGGAGGGCAAAGATCAATTACGAACAGCAAAAATACCAGTTGAAGCAGGAGGAGCTTGATCTTGAAAAGATCATTCACCAGGTTTATGCTGATGCGCTGGGATCTTTAAAACTCTATGAAGCAGCAAGGAGGTCTTTAGAAGCCAGAGAGGTTTCGTTTCAATACGCCCAGGAGCGTTTTGACGTAGGGGTTTTGAACTCTTTTGACTACAGCCAGATAAAGAACAGGCTCGTCCAGGCCAATTCTGATTTACTGAGAGCCAAGTATGATTTTATTTTCAGGGTTAAATTGTTGGAATACTATTATGGGGTTCCTGTAGAAAATTTATAACTTCGCCCAAAAATCATTCAATTTGGGTATTGTTCTAAATATTGAAACGGCTACAAAAAACTGCTCGGTAAGTGTTGCCGAGGGTTCAAAAATAATGGCATTAAAAGAATTAAATGAAGGATCTTTCTCCCATGCCGAAAAATTGCATCTCTTTATCGAAGACGTGGTGTCCGAGGCGGGCATAAAATTGATTGATTTACAGGCTGTTGCTGTGAGCAAAGGCCCCGGATCCTATACAGGGCTGAGGATAGGTGTTTCAGCTGCCAAAGGGCTTTGTTTTGCTTTGGACATACCCCTGATTTCGGTCGCTACTCTTAAATGTCTTGCTTTGCAGGTAGCCCCTGAAGATGGCGGTCTCATTGTGCCAATGCTCGATGCCAGAAGGATGGAAGTTTACAGTGCCGTGTTCGATTTCAAGTACCAACAGCGTCGCGAAACGCTTGCAGAAATCATAGATTCTTCTTCTTTTTCAGGTATTCTTGACAAGCATCCGGTTTATTTTATGGGAGATGGCGCAGAAAAATGCAAGGGTTTAATCCAGCATAAAAATGCCAGATTTTTAACAGAGAAATTTCCATCTGCCCGGGAAATGGCTATTTTATCAGCTCAAAAATTCCGAGATAAAGATTTCGAGGATCTGGCTTATTTTGAACCTTATTACCTGAAAGATTTTGTTGCCGGAAAGCCCAAGAATTATTTTAACTCCTGATCAATGTGGGTAAAGAGCTTTACCATGTCAGCGTCTTTATTTACATCTATCTTATTGGCTTTGATATAGGTCTTTAGGTTTGCCTCAAGGCCGGGGAACTGACGGGTCAGCTCCTTTTTGTTTCTTGAAAGGAATTCCATCTGACCACCTTTTTTCATAGTATAATCTTTAGAATCTACAAAAGCGGCTGGAACGTCTTGGTGGTAAGAAGTTTTGGCTTTGACCACATCTTTATAACGCTGTGTTTTTCGGGCGTACAACTGGACATGCTCTCCTTTGTACAGTAAAATAAAATACCCTTTTTTTGATTTACCCGATTCATCTGTATATGGTTCATAGTGGTATTCTTTGTTGTTGATAGTCGCATAAATATCAGTCGATTTAGACAATTCAACAGACTGGTCCTTATCTTTGATCTCAATGACATCATTATAGATGTTATAACGCATGAAATAAGGATTCGAAATATTCAATTCCTCACTCATGGCCCTGCCTATTATAAATTCTTCATTTTCAAAAGGGCTTCCTTTTATTGATTTAAGGTCCACTGTATTTTGTGACTCGTTCAATCGGATTGTATTGCTCAATATTTTTGTGCTCGCCACATTGAGTACCACATCATTTAATTCTAAATGTTGGGCCTGGGCATAAGTCATATCTCCCAAATGGAACAACAGGAACAGGCTAAGCAATATTTTATTTTTCATGTCAATAGTCATTTTTGGTGTTAAAATTAATGAGGGCACTTCACTTGAGGCCCTGAATATTTATAAATCGGTTTGACACATTCCTGATTACCTTGACCGGGGTTGAACATTAAAAGAATCAAGGTAAAGTGAGCCTTCATCGGTTTTAATGATGATCAAAAAGGTTGCCAATGATACTTATTATTCCCTTAAAAAGAAATATTAATTTGTTTTAATGCTTCATTTACCTGATTTACAGGTAGTTTGCAGGCTCCGTCAATGCAAATATATATCGTTGTATCATTTGCATCATATTTGTACGTCAACAGAGGCAGCTTACTCTCCGTGGTACTGCCAACAATTAATTTGTTCGGGATATAAACCTGATTGAACTCTTTTATCTTTTCCAGGGCATCAGGCCCAACCACGGCAATTTCATAAAATTCACCCAGGTAATTGCTGTATAAATTGAGCCAGTTCGATGAGCCGCCTCCATAATTCACTGCGGCATTCTTCATGTTATTCAACATGATCGAAGCATTTTCAAGATAATGCTTATTTGTAAAATAGTGTCCGAGTTTAAATAAATTATGCGCCATGATCGAATTGGAAGAAGGAATCACATTGTCGTCAGTTTCAATTTTTCTGGTGATAAGGCCACTTTGCCGGTCAGAAGTAAAGAAGAACATTTTGCTTTGCTCATCATAAAAATGATCGAATCCGTAATCAGTGAATTGTTTGGCTGATTGCAACCAATTGACGTCAAGTGTTGCTTCATAGAGTGTTATAAAGGCGTCAGTAACACCAGCATAATCTTCAAGATAGGCCTGAATATTACTTTTACCATTTTTATGATTCCTGTAAAGGCCGCCATCTTCCTGAACCATATTGTTCATGATAAAATGTGCATTTTTCAAAGCCATCTTAAGAAAGTGATCGTCATCAAAGACGGTGTAGGCATCTACATATCCCTTTAACATTAAAGCGTTCCAGGCAGTAAGAATTTTATCATCTAACCGGGGCTTGTCTTTTTTGTTTCTTTCTTTGGCTAGTAAGGATTTCCACTGAAAGATTTTGTCTGTCAGTTCTTCTATATTCAAATTGTTTGCAGAACAGAAAACAGTATCTGACACCGACCTGATCAGGTGAAACTTGTCTTCTTCCCATTTGCCATAATCATTGACATTGTAATATTTTGAAAAAAGATCAAATT
Organism: uncultured Flavobacteriaceae bacterium; assembly: GCA_965365165.1. Taxonomy (GTDB): domain Bacteria; phylum Bacteroidota; class Bacteroidia; order Flavobacteriales; family Flavobacteriaceae; genus Lutimonas. The sequence continues at coordinate 1,820 of CBDUAP010000128.1, read as the reverse complement.
CAGACCCCAAAATCCGTTCGAGTTCTTCTTTTTGCCAAACATAAAAGGCTCCCTCTTCAAGCTCGCCTGCCTCATTTTTACTATCAGCATCCAGGGAGGAGTAAAAAGCACCCGTTTCATCGTATAATTCGGATTCTATAAATTTTGTAGTCTCATAGACCACTGTTTTGTACAAAGGATCCTTTGTCGTCTGATAAGCTTTGGCATAGAGAGAAACCAGTTGTGCATTGTCGTAAAGCATTTTTTCAAAATGGGGAACGTGCCAATGGTCATCCACTGAATAACGTGAAAATCCACCTCCAACATGATCAAAGATGCCCCCATAAGCCATTTGAGTGAGTGAGGTATTCACATAATCCATCATTTTTTGATCACCATTCTGAACGGCATATCGCAACAGAAAATTAAGATTGCCTGGCATCGGAAATTTTGGGGCTCCCATTCTTCCGCCATTTTTCTGATCCATGTTGGGCAACCAGTTCGATATAGATTGTTCCAATTCTTCCTTGTCAAATTTAGCTTCGGCCTCATTCAAAGTGATCAAGCCTGATTGCTGAATTCCTTCTGTTAGTTTTTTTGCGTAATCATTTGCTTTTTCAGGTTCCTTTTGATAGAGCTCTGCCAATTGGCTTAGTGCATTCATCCATTTATCCTTCGGAAAATAAGTTCCTCCCCATATTGGTCTTCCATCGGGCAGGGCCACACAATTCAAAGGCCATCCGCCTCTTCCTGTAAGGAGCTGCACCGCACTCATATACACCTGGTCCACATCGGGTCTTTCTTCCCTGTCAACTTTGATATTGATAAAATTTTCATTCATGATGGCGGCCACTGCCGAATCTTCAAAACTTTCCCTTTCCATAACGTGGCACCAGTGACATGCGGCATAACCCACAGAGATCAAAAGAAGTTTGTTTTCCTTTTTGGCGAGTGCCAGGGTTTCATCATTCCAGGGATGCCAGTCAACCGGATTATGGGCGTGTTGAAGCAGGTAAGGGCTCGTTTCATTGATCAGGTCATTGGTAAACTGGTGAGATGTTTCCATACTTGGGTTCTTTGTATTTTTACAGCTAACAAGCAACAGGGTTAGCATACTGGCGAAAAGCCAAATGGTCTTATTCATAAAGTGACTTTTCACAAATATAACACCATTTAACTGATATTGCACGTTAAAAATAAATACACGAAAACAATTGATATGCCTACTGCATAATTTCATTCCAGCATCAAAAGCCAACCTGAAACCTCACCTCAAAAATATTTGTTTTCTTGGTTCGGTTTGAAGCTTAAAATGTTTTCTGTCGAAAGGGTTATCAAAGGATTTTTCTAGTGGGATATTTGTTATGGTGAAAAAGGTAATTAGAAAAGTAATATTTTGAAATACAATAGTATACAAACTTTTTTTGATAAATAAGCAGGGTCCGAAATGTGATCTGAAACGTTAATTAAAAGTTAATTATTTTTTAACTAATTAGTCAAAAAGGTAACCTTTAGTTAACATACAAACCTTTTTTGTATTATAGCTTTGCACCATAATTTTAAGTCTGGAATAATGGAGAATATCTATGTTTTAATGTTGATTGCGTTGGTTGCGCTTGCATTAATTGATCTTGTTGTTGGTGTCAGTAATGATGCAGTTAACTTTTTGAATTCTGCTATCGGTTCCAAAGTAGTATCGATGCGAACCATTATGATTGTCGCAAGTTTGGGAATAGCGGTTGGAGCGGTATTCTCAAGTGGAATGATGGAGGTGGCTCGAAAGGGTATTTTTAACCCGGGTGAATTCTATTTTGATGAGATCATGATCATTTTTATGGCGG